>JAHFUF010000685.1 GCA_023265235.1 Blastocatellia bacterium | reverse complement strand
TCATAATTTTTTACAACAGTAAAAATTGTGTCAATAAACTTTAAGAAGATAATTTCTTTGACCTTTCTGGTTGTCTATCATCCCTTAAAGCGGTTAATATATAAACTTTAATACTGACTATGACGTCGCTTTGTTAGTTTTAGTTTTTTCTTGATAGATATTTCCTAGATAACTAAAATCCAAACATTTTATTTTATTGGAGTTGCCCAATGAAGGTTTGCAGCTTGTGCGGCAAACAATGGTCTGATAATACTAAGTTCTGTCCAGTGGATGGAACTACAGTTGTCGATATTGTTCCTAGAGTCACTTCTATGCGGGCATCTGTTCGCAATAAAGACAAGGAAAAAAAAATAGAGAAAGTAGATCCATGGGCAAATTTAATTGGTAAAACTCTAAATAGAACCTACCAAATAGAAGAAAAACTAGGCCAAGGTGGAATGGGAGCCGTTTTTCGTGCTCGTCACCTAGGTATTGGTGATGCAGTAGCCTTAAAGGTAATTTCTGAAGAACACACCAAAGATTCAGTCATGCTTGCTAGGTTCCGCCGTGAAGCACAAGCTGTTCGTCGTTTGGCTCACCCTAATGCTGTAGCTGTACATGATTTTAATAGCACAGAAGACGGACTTTACTTTATGGTTATGGAGTTTGTTAAAGGGCAAACTCTGGAGCAGTACCTCTCAGAGCAAGGAGGAGTTATTTCTCCACAACGTGCTTTAGAGATCTTGCGCCCTGTGGCTAATGCACTAGATATAGCACATAGCTTAGGAATTATTCATCGTGACATTAAACCTGCTAATTTAATGCTTTGCCAAGATAGTGCTGGGCGTGAACAAATAAAAGTTTTAGACTTTGGTACTGCCAGACTAACTACTAATAATGATCCTGAAGCTGTTTCGCTTACTCATCAAGGTCAAATTTTTGGTACACCTTTTTATATGGCACCAGAATCAGTACTTGGTGAACCAATAACTCATAGTGTCGATATTTATTCTTTAGGCATAGTGCTTTATAAAATGCTTACAGGTACTCTACCTTTTCAGTCAGATAAAAGTATGCAGGTTATGATGTCACACGCGCATACGACCCCAGACCTACCTTCAGTAAGATATACTAAATTACATACTAAGCATGATGGCTTGATATTAAAAGCCTTAGAAAAAACTGCTGTAAAACGTTATCAAACCACAGGGGAGTTTATTAATAGTTTAGCTGTGTTAGTTAGTGAAGATAATATGCCCTTAAAAGTTGCCCCTAGTATAGTAGAAGAATCCCATCTTATTAATAATGCAGTTTCACGAGTAAAACTAGCTACTTTAAGAGAACCAGATTTTAATTGTTATATTGGTAGAGAATCAGAGCTAAAACGCTTACAAGAAGCGTTTTTCCAAGCCTTGGAGAGTAGAAGTAATCCAGTTTTTGTTTTAGGTAGTTCAGGATTAGGAAAAACACAACTTTTAACTAGGTTTCGTGATTGGGCTAATGAACAGGGCAGTTTAGTACTAATGGGTAAGTTTTTTGATTATGGTGGAAGTGTAAGTGAGCCGCTAAGAGTGTTTAAGAACCTTTTAACGGGATTAGTTTCTACAGGAATACTTAGCAATATTCCTGTGACATTATTAAATAGTGAGGGTAAACGAGACGATAAAACAAAGTTGTCTGAGATTAATAGTAATGAGAAATGGCAAGTTTTTGCTAACTTAGCAAATTCTTTTACTGCTTTAGCTCGTAATCGTACAGTAGTTTTAATTCTAGATGATATACAGTGGGCAGACTCTCTTAGCTTAGAATTTGTTGGGTATCTATTGCGTAGTGTTGAAAGCTTACGGTTTTGTTTTATTGGGAGTTCTCATAGTGAAGAATCAAAAACTAAAGGGCATCCTTTTCGCGAATGGTTTGTTAAACAAGCTCAATATAGCCATTATGAAAAAATAGAGCTTCAGCCTTTTGATAAAAAAGGCATTAAAACATTGTTAGATACTATTTTTCATTTTTTTGAGGTTAGCCAAAAAGATATAGAAGTCCTATATAAACTTACTAGTGGCAATCCTTTATATTTAACAGAAGTGATTCGCTTTTTAATGGATAATAATCATATAACGTTTCAAAATGGGGTTTGGTATGGTAGCGGGTTTGATGAGGTAAAGTTGCCAGATACTGTAGCTAATGTAGTTCGTTATAAAATGGAATCCTGTTCAGAAACCCTAAGAGAAATGCTTAATGCGGCGGCGGTAATTGGTAGTACTTTTGAGTTTGATATACTAAAGATGATGCTTGAGGTTGGCGAAGATCAGCTAGAAAATATGTTGTCTTTAGGCATTAAAGAATTGCTTTTACAAGATGAAGACAAAACAAATGATTGTTATCAATTTTATAACCCAACAATTCACCGCGCTATCTATGATGATATTCCAAAACGACATAGAAAACGTTTGCATTCTCGCGCAGCATTAGCCATTGCTACATTAAACGTAGGTAAATCACAGCTAACTAGTGCCTTAGCTTATCACTTTCATTCGGCCTGTGAGTGGGATGCTGCTGCTAGACATAGTTTAGCTGGAGTTGAACAAGCTTTTAGCAAACAAGCAATGGATGAAGTTGTTAGACTTTCTCGTTATGCTGAAGAGGCTTTAACTCATTTAGCTAATGAATCTGAAACAGATGTAGATGTTAATGAATATTGGCGTCGCATAGGTCAAGTAAGAATTAAAAGAGCCATTGCTTTAATGCGTTTAGGTAATTTTAAGGACGCTCAAAATGAAGCTGAATCAATGCAGCAATTTGTTGATAGATTGACCACAGAATTACAAGCACGACTTTATTTAGTATTAACAGAATTATGTTTTTGGTCAGGCCGTAATTCAGAAGGGGTTAATGTTGGTTCTAGAGGCTTAGTCCTAGCACGCCAAGCAAATGATGATGAATGTGTGAGATATATAATGTTTTTCTTAGCTTGGTGTAAAGTACGAATTACTCCTATTGTAGAAAGTACTATACTTTTCCAACAAATAATAGACCTTGCTAAACAAGCAGGAGATACTTCTTTACAGGCTCGGGCACTCTCAACACTAGCAAACCTAACTCATATTGTTGGACAATGGCGTAGAGCACGCAATTACTTTGAAGACGCTTATCAATTAGCTAAATCAATTAATGATCATTTTGTTGAAAGTCAAATATTACTATTCTCTACTTGGACATTAGAATTTGAAAGTAACTATAGCAAGCTAAAACAATATTCTGAAGAAGGAATAAAGATTGCTCAGGCTTACGGCTGGCGTAACTGGGAAGGCTATCAGTATTACGT
>JAHFUF010000097.1:8704-10853 GCA_023265235.1 Blastocatellia bacterium | reverse complement strand
ACTAATTGTTAAGATTAAGTTTTTTTGGCCATTGAAAATTCATCTACCTGCTTAAGAATAGTAGAATAATCAACCTCAAGAGCTTTACAAATATCTAAAAATTCACAAGGATCTATTCTTTTGCCTAAATTTTTCATGCGGCACAAAATATCTTGTGTATATGGAAAACCCAAACGTTTTGCCATTTCTCTTTGAGTTATTCCTTTATCTATTCTCACTTGTCTTAGCAGGTTGCACATAAATTTGTACCTAAGTGTCTGGGTACTTCGCGCCACGTATAAACTTTAAATTTTCTTTTAATACCTAGTCTTACTTAGCAATATTAGGAGTTAGTTTCAAATACTTCAAGAATAACAAGATTAATAAAGTAAAAATATGTAATACCATTACATATTTAATAGTATTTTCACTTAATCAACTAATAACTTGTTTGCAAAAACTATGACATTTTCACTTGTTAAGTAATGTTTGTAACGTCCGTATTTTTAAGCTTCTTTTTAGTTTAAATTACTTCTACATTTTTATCATTTTAGATTAGCTAAATAAGTTTATTAATATTATTATACATACTAAATATATATTAATTATATATTGCTAATAAATTAGTTAATGTATTTATAATGTGAAAGCACACTAGCTAATTTATAAATTCAAATTAAAGGAGTAATTAAATATGTCAGGTCATGTAAAAAAAAGAGGTGAAAATACTTGGTTGGTCACTATGCCATTAAACAGAGATCCAAATACAGGTAAAAGAAAAGAACACTATAAAACTATTCATGGGACTAAAAAAGATGCTAAACAGTATCTTCGTAAAATAGAAACAGAAAAAGATTTAGGTATATTTATAGAACCTACATCTATGATAGTTAATGAATATTTTAATAAGTGGTTAGAAGTAGCAGCAAAACCAAGGCTAAGAGAGCGTACTTATATAGAGTATTGTAACCTGCTTAATAGATATGTAAGACCTAAGTGGGGTAATAACAAGCTAGTAGAGGTTCAACCCTTAGATGTACAAGCTCTTTATACTAGCATGCAAGCTAAAGGGTTATCTCCTAGAACAATTAGGTATACCCATAATGTCTTGTCATCTGCTTTTAAGCAAGCAATAAAATGGAAAATGACTGTACAAAACCCAATAACACAAGCAGAATTACCTAGACAAGTTAAAAAGGAAATGTCAGCACTATCACCAGAACAAGCCAAAATATTTCTTGAAGCTACCGCCAAGCATAGGTTAGGAGTATTCTTTGCTTTAATGTTAATAAGTGGTACAAGACCTAGTGAAGCATTAGCCTTAAAATGGGGTGATATAGATTTAGAAAAAGGTGTTATTACAATTCAAAGAACTGTTTTTTGGAGACCTAAAGGTAATGGCTGGTATTTTAGTGAACCTAAAACACCTCGTAGTAACAGAAGTATTCCTTTACCTATTTCTTTTATAGCTAATATTAAAGAACATAGACTTAAGCAATTGGAAGAAAGATTAAAAGAGGGATCAAATTATGAAAATAATAATTTGATTTTTGCAACATCTAAAGGTAGTCCATTTATGGAAAGAAATATCCGTAGATATTTTAAGGGTATTTTGAAAGAAACAAACTTGCCTTTGTCATTAAATGTTTATTCTTTGAGACATAGCTGTGCAAGCTTATTACTTGCTGCTGGTGAAAATCCTAAAGTTGTAGCTGAAAGGTTAGGGCATGCAAGTGTTACATTAACTCTAGATACTTATTCCCATGTTCTTCCTACAATGCAGCAATCTGCTACAGACAAACTAGAAGAAATGCTATACAAGAAAAGCTTGCAGACACAATGCAGACAATAACACTTTTATTACTAAAATAACACTTTCAAAATCTGTTTATAAATCTCTTATTTTACAAGAATTTAATTCTTATGAGCCGTGCTGGGATCGAACCAGCGACCCGCAGATTAAGAGTCTGCTGCTCTACCAACTGAGCTAACGGCCCTGATATATTTTTTGCAAGCCCTGATTTTAGCGTTTTTTACTTTCAAGGCAAGTTTTTTTTCCGATTTTACTTATCCGGCTGATTTATTTTTTTTTCTCGCTATGCTTGGGTACAATAACCCTTCCTCTTTTTCAGTTGGATAAAGTCTATAAAAATCCTATGAGGCAAAATGT
>JAHFUF010000097.1:0-8694 GCA_023265235.1 Blastocatellia bacterium | reverse complement strand
AACTATAGATTATCAAGCGGTTATTGGGTTGGAAATACATGCTCAAATGCTAACAAAAACAAAAATTTTTTGTGGCTGCTCTGCTATTTTTGGCGGTGAACCTAATGCTAATACTTGCCCTGTTTGTCTAGGGCTACCTGGAGCACTACCTGTATTTAATCGTAGTGTGATGGAAATGGCAGCTAAAGCAGCTATGGCACTTAATTTGGAAATAAATCACCAATCTATTTTCGCTCGTAAAAACTATTTTTATCCTGATTTGCCTAAAGGCTATCAAATCTCACAATATGATCGTCCTTTTTCTGAACATGGCTGGGTAGAAATTCTTACTAGCGAACGTGATGAGCAAGGCCGCCCTTTAGAATGGCGAAAAAAGCGTTTTGGTATCACCCGATTACATCTTGAAGAAGACGCAGGAAAATCCATCCATGATGGAATGGCTGAGTCTGCTACTAAATCTTATGTAAACTTAAATCGTAGTGGTGTTCCATTAGCTGAAATTGTAAGTGAACCTGATTTTCGTAGTAGCTGGGAGGCTTATGACTATGTTCAGTACTTACGTAAAACCTTACTTTATGTAGGTGTCTGCGATGGCAATATGGAAGAAGGAAGTCTTCGCTGTGATGCAAACATTTCGGTTAGACCACATGGACAAGAAAGGTTTGGCACTAAGACAGAAATTAAAAACCTAAACTCATTTAAGTTTTTACAAAAAGCTCTAGACTATGAAATTGCTCGCCAAACGCGTGTTTTAAGTGAAGGTGGGCGTGTTATCCAAGAAACTCGATTGTGGAATGATCGCGAAGATCGCACTTACGTAATGCGTAGTAAAGAAGATGCTCATGACTATCGTTATTTCCCTGAGCCAGATTTGCCTCCGCTAGTAGTCTCAGACTCTTATATAGAAGAAATAAGACAGGCATTACCTGAATTGCCAGAAGCCCGGCGTGAGCGTTTTCAAGAGCAATATAGCCTTACTATGGATGAGTCAATAATTCTTACACAATCGCGCTCAATGGCTGATTATTATGAGGGTGTAGTTAAAAGCTCAAATAATGCTAAGGCTTCGGCTAATTGGATATTAAGTGAGCTTTTGCGTGAGCTAAAAAATACTAATTTGGATATTATTGATTGCCTAGTCAAACCTCAGGATCTAGGGGAATTAATTACACTTATTGGCAATAATACTATTAGTGGTAAGATTGCTAAAGAAGTGTTTGAAAAAATGTTCCAAACTGGCAAGTCGCCTAAGGCTTTAATTCAAGAATTAGGGCTAACACAAATAACCGACTCAGCAGAAATCCTTACTATTGTAGCAAAGGTTATTAATGATAACCCTAAACAGTTAGAACAGTATTGCCAAGGAAAACAGACGTTATTTGGCTTTTTTGTTGGCCAAGTAATGAAGGTTACTGCGGGCAAAGCTAACCCACAAATGGTTAATGAAGTCTTAAAAACTCAATTGGAAGAAAGGTGTAAGTCTAATGCTTAAGGTAGAAGCAAAAAAATTATTATGTTTATTCTTCTTCCTCTCTTTATTAAGTTTTCTAGTAACTGGTTGTGAAAATAATCAGCCCAATACTGGAGCAACTTCTGGTAACAAATCCAGTACCCCTTCAGATAAAGTCGATGAAGAAGTAGCTATTTTAGAAACAGATGTAGGTCGCATTGTAATAGAATTCTTTCCTGGAGATGCACCTAAACATGTAGAAAATTTCAAGAAACTTACTCGTGAAGGGTTCTATGACGGTTTAGCATTTCATCGTGTTATCCCTAGTGTAATTATCCAGGGAGGTGATCCTAATAGTAAATCAGGAAGTCCTGATACTTGGGGAATGGGACAACCTGGCCAGCCTACAATACAAGCGGAATTTAACGCTCGTAAACACGTTAGAGGTATTGTTTCTGCGGCACGACGCGGTAATGATGTTAATAGTGCTACTAGTCAGTTTTTTATTTGTGAACGACCTAAACCTGATTGGGATGGACAATATACAGTTTACGGTCGTGTAGTAGAAGGAATGAATGTAGTAGGTATTATCTCTAATTCTCCTACTACTCCTGGAAGTGAACGTCCGGCTGAAAAAATTACTATCAAAAAAGCTAGTATTGGCAAACGTAGTGATTTTGGCCCAACTCCTGAATACAAATAACACTTTCTAAATTATTAACCCCAAATAGCCTAGCTAATGTTAAAATGCTAGGCTATTATTTAGCCCTGTCCTAACTATTACGAGTAAGAAATAACAAAATCAGCTAAAATTCTTCGCCATGAATACAGACAAACAATTAGGGTTAGAAGCAAGTTTGCTTGGTAGCTATTTGCTAGGTAAGCAGCCTAGTTCATTTGCTATAGATTTATACCTAGAAGCAATGCAGAGAAATTCTATTACCCTAACAATGGATGAGGAAAAACTATTAGAGTTTATTTTGAATAATCCTTGGTCAATAGGAATGGTTGATGGAGCTTTGGCACTATTAAAACCACAATCTGCTATTCGTAGAAAACTTTTTGTTATGCTGGCTATTTTAGAAGCATGTCCAGAATACTGTAAGCTATTTTTTCCTACCAATACTTCTATATTTTTTTTGGTCTATTTGTTTTACGTAGGTTGTCGTGCAGTCTTCAAATCAGCTTTAGGAGTGATAATAGTTAAATTAATATGTCGTTAAAAGTAGAAACTGTAGAAACAGCAGATTACATTGTAGTTGGTTCAGGATGTACAGGAGCAATTGCCGCACAAACTTTGGTAGAAGCTGGTGCAAAGGTCTTAATGTTGGATGTAGGTAAGCAAGACAACAAATATAAACCTCTAATCCCAGATAAAGATTTTCTAACTATTCGAGAAACAGACCAGCAACAATACCGCTATTTGCTAGGTGATAATTTTGAAGCAATCCCTTGGGGAAACATTAAAACAGGTACTCACCTAACCCCACCCCGACAATTTATGTTGGATCTAGTAGATCGTTACCTCCAAGTCGATTCAGAAAATTTTTCTCCCCTAGAAAGCTTGGCTTATGGGGGTTTGGGCAATGGTTGGGGCGTTGGTTGTTATGTTTTTTCTAAACCAGAATTAGAAAAAATTGGCTTAGATAAAACAAAAATGATGAGTGCTTACAAAACTGTTTCTGCACGTATTGGAATATCAGGAGCAAAAGACGATGCTAGCCCTTATACAATTGGCGAATTAGATAGTTATCAAGCTGAATTTGAAATTGATACAAATGCTAAATCCATTTATAAGCGTTACTTAGAGAAAAAACAAACCTTAAACAAAAAAGATTTTTTCTTAGGCAAACCCGCTTTAGCTATTCTTACAAAAGACCTAGGTGAGAGAAAAAAAATAGCTTACAATGATATGGAGTTTTATAGCGATCGTGACCAAAGTGCTTATCGACCTTGGATTACTGTTGAAGAGTTAAAAAAACACCCTAACTTTACTTATATTAGCGATAGTTTGGTAACGGAGTTTACTGAAAATAGCGATCAGGTAACGGTAAAAGCAATCAACACAAATACTAATGAAAAAGCCTCTTATACAAGCAAAAAACTCCTACTTGCATCAGGTGTTTTAGGTACAGCAAGAATTGTCTTAAGGTCTTTTCAGAGTGAAGACAAGCAATTACCCTTACTATGTAACCCATATGGTTATATTCCTTGTCTACAACCAACTATGTTAGGGCGAGAAATTGAACGCCATAAAATGGGTTTTGCTCAACTTTCATTGTTTCATGATCCCAATCAACAAAACTTTGATATAGCAATGGCTTCTATTTATAGTTACCGTTCTTTAATGCTATTTCGGCTAATCAAAGAGTCTCCCCTAAATTTTGTAGATGGAAGAATATTTATGAAGTATTTTTTATCAGGCATTGTAGTTATGGGAATTCATCACCCTGAAACTAACTCTAATAGCAAATACTTATATCTAAAACGCGATGAAACAGCAATAACTGGCGATAAACTTAAAATAAACTATCAATTATCAGATCTAGAAAAACAAACTATTACTCAAAAAGAAAATGACTATATTTGGGCAATGCGAACTTTAGGATGTTACGCGCTTAAGCGAGTTAATCCTGGATATGGTTCAAGTATTCATTATGCAGGAACATTACCATTTAGTGAGCAAAACACTGCTTATACTTTAGCTCCAACAGGTAGATTAAATGGGACACGTTCAATTTATGTAGCAGATGGTTCTGGCTTTAAGTATTTACCAGCAAAAGGTCTTACTTTTTCTTTAATGGCTAATGCTCATTTAGTCGCCCAGTCAGCTTTAACAGAGTAAAAATTATGGAAAACCCTAGTGTAATCATTACTGGTGGTTTAGGTTTTATTGGTTCAAACTTAGTCAAGCATTTTTATGAAAAAGGCTGGCGAGTGTTAGCATTAGTTCATAATCTCCCTACCTTAAAATTAACAGGGGTAGAATACTATCAGTATGATTTAAGCACTTCAATAGATGAGGCTATTTTTGACAAAGCCGATTACTTAATCCATTGCGCTTATATTAAGTATGACAGTAAAGCTAGTAAGGCTAGTATTGATTCAAACCAAATAAATATTAATGGGGCTAAACAACTTATTTCTTTAAGTAAAAAGCATAGGCTAAAACAAAATATATTTCTCTCTAGTATGTCGGCACAACCTGAGGCTGAGTCTAATTATGGAAAACAAAAATTTGCTTTAGAAAAGTTTTTTGTTGGAGAAAACGATCTAGTAATTCGCCCTGGGTTAGTACTGGGTAGCGGTGGTCTTTTTTACCAAATGAGCGATTTTATCAAAAAAAATAAATTGATCCCTCTAATTAGTGGTGGCAAACAACCTCTACAAACAGTGTTTATTGATGATTTAATCTTAGCCATTGATAGAGCAATACAAAAGAACATATCTGGTAATTACACTGTGGCCGAGCCTACTGCTGTTAGCTACCAAGAATTTTACCAAGCCCTTTGTGAAAAGCTTAAAATAGATGCCAGGTTTGTTTCAGTACCATATTTTTTAGTAGACTTAGGGGTAACATTTTTTAGTTTACTTAAGATAAGGCTTCCAATTACAAAAGAGAACCTACTTGGGCTAAAAACTCTTAAAGCTGTAGACGTAACAAAAGATCTTAATAAATTTGGATTAACAGTAAGAAGCTATAAAGAAAGCCTAAAAAATATCACCTAGTTTTAGGTTCAATCCCTATTGCGGATTCGCATTTTTTTGACTTTGCGCCCAATCAACATTATTTCTAGCAAGCTGATAATCTGGTCTAATTTGTAATGCTTTGTTACCTGCTTCAATAGCTTTATCCCAATTTTTTAAATTAATGTGAGAAACGCAAATATTATTGTAAGCGTCTGCATTATTAGGGTTTAACTTTAGTATTTGATTGCACATTTCTATATTTTCTTTATATAATCCTGCTTTACTATACCAATTACCTACAAATAAATAACTAGCTTCTAATAGTTTATTTTTCCTAATTTCTTGAGTTTCCCCTTGTACAACATATAGTTGTGGGCCATAGTTTATTACTACATCATTAAATACTTTAAGCCCAATAAGTGAGATTAATACCACAGCTATTACTACAATCGCATTCTTTTGATATAGAATTTGAACATAACCAGCAAGAGTTGAATATTTCTCTACCATCATATAAATAAAATAAACAAGCACTAGCACTGTTACTGAAGCCCAGCAAAGTAGCTCATAACTAATAATAGTACTTCCATAAGTGCCAATATCTGTACTAGCAATATACCAAGGTAATCCGGCACACCACCAATTATAAGCAAGAAACAGAAATACTCCTGCGGTTAAGTAATAAAATACTGTTGCTGATAATCCTAAACCCACTACCCAAGGAGTTAACCAGACCAAATAATGCACATTAAACCCTGGTGATATAGCAAGAAAGAGAGAAAAAATAAGTCCTATTTGAAAAAATAGTGCAGGTCTTTTACCAGCAAAATTTAGCCAGAGTGATACTATTACTATAATCAAAATAACTAAAAATTTTCCTTTGGTAGAAAAAAACACATTAGTCCAGTGATAAGGAAAGTAAGTATTAAGGATTCTAGAGAGTCCCCAAGCCCCATAAAAACTATTATAACCCAATGTGTTTTTATAAATTTGTATAGGATCTTGAAATATAAATGGGAGTGAAGCAAAAGTCCAAAAACTGGCTAATGCAATGCAATATTCTAAACGTCGTCGGAGATTAGGTAAATAAAAAATTATACACGGTAGTAAAATAACAGGAACAGTTTTAACCCCTAATGCTAAAGCCATAGCTATTCCAGCCAAATGATAATTATTAATTTCATATTCGGTTAAAAATTTATTTATAAGGCTAGGAAGTGTTTTATATAGGGTTTCTTGCTTTATATTTATCAAGTAAACAGATAGCAAGATAAAAAATACCATTATTGGATCACTATTGCCATGAAAGCCAGAAACCATAATAGAGACAGGAGACAATGCAAATAGCAGTAAGATAGGAATAGATAATTTATTAAGGTGTTTTAAGATTTGATAGACTAAAACTAAACTCCCAACATCAGCAAATATTGATAAAAATCGATATGCAACATAAGCAGGAATTCCTAATCCTGAATCTAGCATACTAAAAACTGGTAGCACATGAAGAAGCATAGGAGGTAGGTTCCACCAAACTAATTTTTGATAAACCCCAATACCACCGATTTGTTGTGAAACATCAGCAAACATTTTCATGCATAAGGCATCATTTGTTCCTATTGTTTGCGTGGCAAGTAACGCTTTGATTATAAATGCTATTGCCGCAGCTACTATGACAGGAAATGGTAAGTTGCTCCAAAATCTGGTACTTTTGGAACTTATTGGTTCATTGTCAATATTTTTATCGCTAGAATGTTTTGTATCTGGATTTGTATCAGAGACAGTCGAGCTATTTTTAGGCTCGATAATTCTTTTATTAGGGTTTTCGGAAGTAGTTTTGGCTGAATGCTTTTTCATTTCAAAATGTTATAAGCTCTTACATTAATAAATATTTTATGATTTTATGGTTAATGATGAAAATAGGCATTTTACTACCTATTATTAATCCTTCTCAAGAAAGGTTTGATTATTTTGTAGGTTCACAACCTATATGTCTCTACTAGTGCTTTGAATAGGATAAGTTGTTTCTATAAGTAGCTTTTGTTATATTCGACTTTATCCAAAACCAATTAATTATTTATAAGGCTTAATTTTAGGAAAATTTATGTTTGATTCTGAAAAAATAAATGAAGAGTTATATAAGAAAATCTTTTGGATCATTTCAGCTTTTATGCTAGTTATGATGCTTTGGCAAAGTAGAAATTATGGCATGAACTGGGATGAATATTGGTTTAATGATTATGGCCAAAAGGTTTTTAATTTTTATGCTAGTCTTGGTCAAGATCAATCTTTTATTACTCAACAGCGAAGCACTACCTATGAAATAGTTCCTTACTATGGTGGAATGAGCGAACTTATAGGTGTAGTGGTTAGCAAAATCTTTTCTAGTAGAGATCCTTTTGATAACCGTCATTTAGTCACAGCAATTTTTGGATTTATTGCCATACTTTTTTGTGGCTTAACGGCTAAAGAATTAGCAAGCTGGCGTGCAGGTATTCTTGCTTCTAGTTTTTTATTTACTACACCAGTTTTTTTTGCTAATGCTATGCACAATTCTAAAGATATACCCTTTGCTGCTGGTTATATTGTTGCTATTTATTTTATTATGGTTTTTCTTAAAGAATGGCCAAATTTTAACCTAAAAACCTGTATTGGATTATCAGTCGGAATGTCTATGGCTATAGGCGTAAGAGTAGGAGGAGTACTTTTAATTCCTTACTTAGGACTCTTTTTTTTAGTAAAAAATCTTTATTCCTACCAACAAGGCCAATACAGTTCTAAAGAAGCACTATTAGGATCAATTAAAAAAGGAGTTCTACCTTTAACTTTAATTATTTTGGGAGGTTATTTCCTAAGTTTATTATTTTGGCCTTATGCCCTATTAAATCCTATCTCTGTCCCATTAAAAGCACTAAAAATATTTTCAGAAATTAATTTCTTTGACTCTTATAGTCTATTTAATGGCAGTTGGATTCATCGATGGGAAATACCTTGGTATTATATACCTCAATGGATCTTTGCTACCACTCCCCTTTTTATTCCTTTAACGCTAATAGCCCTGATAGTATTACTTTTGGTAAAAAGAGGTCGACTTGATAAAAACCAAACGCTTTACCAAGCAATGTTACTCTTTACATCAATATTTCCAGTAGCTTATATAATCATCAAGCAATCTAATGTATTCGATGGCTGGCGGCATACTTACTTTGTTTACCCTCCAATAGTAGTAGTTTGCGCTATGCTTTGGGACAACTTACTTTCTATAAGCAAAAAACAAATCGCCCTAATATTAAGTTTTTGGATATTAATTTTAATATTAGAGCCTTTTTTCTTTATGATAAGAAACCATCCTAATGAGCAATTCTATTTTTCTCCAATAATTGGAGGAATTAGTGGAGCTTTCAAAAAATATGAAATGGATTATTACGGGACTTCCTTTAGAGGAGCAATAGAATGGATCGCTACAGATCTAGAAATTAACAAGTCTTCAAACAAAATTCGTGTAAATGCTTTATATGGAGAGTATCAGAACCCAAAACATTACATTGATAAATACC
>JAHFUF010000096.1 GCA_023265235.1 Blastocatellia bacterium | reverse complement strand
GCCCATTTAACACAAGTTTTCCGTCAAGCATCTCAAAGTAATATAATTTCCTATGCACACGAAATTAACCAAGCTCGTATGCCTAAATTTGCTCGACCAGGGAGCGAAACATCAGATTGTTACTTAGTTGAAGAAACAGAACCAGAAAAAATAAACGCCCTAGTAGTTAAAGTAGTTACTCAATCTATTCCACGAAAGTTTCAGATTCATCCTCAACGTATTCAAGTACTTGCACCGATGAAACGAGGGAGTCTTGGTACAAATAACTTAAATATTATGCTACAAGAAGCAATAAACCCTGCTAATGACGACAAAATAGAAATAAAGTGGGGAATTACTACATATCGTGTTGGAGATCGTGTTATCCAACAAGTTAACAACTACCAACTTGAGGTTTTTAACGGTGATATAGGGCATATCAAAACTATTGACTTAGAAGATCGTCAACTAGAAGTTAGCTTTAATGATCGTGCGGTTATTTATGATTTTTCTGATATGCATGAACTGTCTTTAGCTTATGCTATTTCAGTTCATCGCTCTCAAGGAAGTGAATACGCGGCAGTAGTAATGCCAGTACATTTTCAGCACTGGAATCTGCTTAATCGTTCTATTGTCTATACAGGTTTAACTAGAGCCAAAAAGCTTGCTATTTTAATTGGGCAATCTGGAGCGATAAAAAAAGCGATCAAGCAGAGTTCTGCTGAACGCTACACCAACTTAGCAGAAACTTTAAGGGTAGGTAAAAGTGGTGTTGGTGTGGGTACGCTATGGTAATCTATTTAATTCGATATATTGACATAGCTGTATTGTTTCTCAACACCTGTAATTTTGGCTGTTACAACAAATTTAGCGGGTATTGTTTCTGAATTAAAGGCTTGATTGTTTGTATTAATAAACTCACCTAAACTAATTTCAGTTACTCTAGTAGAAGAAATTTCCCTAGTCTTATAAAAATATACCTGGTTGCCTACTTCAGCAACAATGCTGATATTGTATAGGTCATTGTTTGTTCTTAAGATCAGATAAGGAGCATCCAAGGTCAGTCCAACATCTTTAGTATCAGCAGTTTGATAAGAACAAATTTTATCAGACGTTACGTTTGCAAAAGTATTACTTGGATTAATAAAATTTTGTATTCCTAATACAAGTATGAGTAAAGCTAATATTCCTAACAAAACCTTGTACCTATATTGGGGGTTAATAGTAAGGCTAGTTGTTAGGCTTTCAGTTTGTGTGTTCTTAATCGTTTGGTTAATGGACTGTATTTGGCTAGTTTGTTTAATCTGGCGACCTAATGTGGGTAATGCTGGTACTGTTAGCATCGTTGTTAATACTAACTGTTCAGGCATTATTTTTACAGGAATAGGCATTTTTAATGGTAGGGTTTGCCAACAAATCTCATAGCGATGTAAGCCTGCTTCAGGAGAGCAAGTAATTTCACATGCTTTGATTACATAATAACCTAACAGTTCTAATAAGCGTTCAAAATAACCTAAAGTACTAATACAAAAGTTTGAGGGAATATCTAAAGGATATCGATGAAGCAAAATGACCTGGCCAATTTGGTTATTAACAGATGATTTTTCTAACTCAAATTGACCAAAGTTTTGAGATAATGCGTTAATACGAGAGCAGTTTTTAAATAGCTTTATTAGATCTTGTTCGACTAATTGTTTGGGTAAATAATTAAAATTATATTCAGCACTAAATCTACCTAATTCATGTAAAAATTTATTATTACCATTTGCAAATTTATTAATAATTATTTTATCGATTAATAATAATGTAGCAAAATCAAACCAAGTATTTTCAAAGAGCAAGTTTTTAATTAAGTTTCTATCTTTTATTGGCAAATGGCTAATTATCTGGCTTTTACTACTAGTTCCCCAGCAATCTTCAATATAAGCTAATCTTGAGCCAATAATGGATCCGCGTATTTTATAATTTAACTGCATAGTAATTCTTTCTTTATTAAGATATTAATTTAAACATTAATTGAGTGGTTTATAAGCTGATGTTGGAGGTGATAAAGAATCTTTTCTAGGTAAAGCAAAGAACACTATATCCATATTTCCTGATAGTTTATCTTGATTTAATCTACTAACACGATAGCGAAAAAATCTATATTTTGTGGCTAGGGCTTTTTTAGGATCTGCATCTAATGTATAGCCATCAGCATTAACACTATAGCGAAAACTATAGTCATAATAACCGTCAGACATTATTTCTGTAGGTGAAAACTTAGGACTATTTTCTTTATTGCTAGATATTCGTGCAAATTGTTTATCAGCAAGATAATTTTGTTGAAATAATTCTGCAATGAGGGCAAATTTATTGTGGATAGCATAAAAGGCCTGTTGGTTATAGTTAATTGTTTTTATGTTAGCAATTGCTCTGCTTTCACGAGCCGCTTTACTAGCAGCAATTATGTTTGGTACTGCAATACTAGTAAGAATTGCTATTATTGTTACCCCTAGAATTAACTCTAAGAGTGAGAAGCCTTTTTGATTGCCATTTGTTGAAAGCATAACATCCTCCTAAAAGAAAATTTTTCTATTTTTAGTGGATGCATTTATTGGCAAAGATAAGTCAACTTCTAGCTTGGTTCTAATAAAACCTTCTAATAAAACCTTCTAATAAAACCCATAGAGCTTAAGAATTTTTATTTGGGGTTTGCCAATAGAATAAAGGTCATTAGGATTTTAAAATTTAAACAAACCAAATTTAGAGATAAATGTTTTGCAGGTTATTAAGAATTTCTATATACTTCTTCCTATTCAGTTCTAGAGTTCTAGATAAAAGCACTCGTAGCCAGCAGCTATTTAGGCTAGCTGGCTTTTTCCTTTTCTGAAATAGAGTTTTTCTATAAAGAAAAAAGCGGAGTAGGTTTTGCTTCCTATCTCCGCTTAAGTCTTGTTATTTAATTGTAGCTTACTAATATAAACTTTAGCTTACTGTCCATTTTCTAAATTATTAGAGGTTGTATTTTCTCTAGCAACTGTTTCATTTAGAGGCTCAGTAGTAGGAATATCTCTTTTATAGAGAATATTTAGAGGATTAACTTGACGACCATCACCACCCATTAGCTCAAAATGTAAGTGTGGGCCAGTCGATCTACCAGTTGAACCAACTACAGCAATAGCATCATCAATTCCTACCATATCTCCACAAGAAACTAATAATTTACTAGCATGGCCATAACGAGTAACATTACCATTGCCATGCTCAAGAATAAGTGTGTTACCATAACCGTTCTGCCAACCAGCAAAGATCACCTTTCCTGGAGCGGCTGGATAAAAAGGTGTGCCTATAGGAGCGGCAATATCAATACCTTTATGGCGATGATTTCGGCGACTTTCACCATAAGCAGAACTAATAAGCCCTTTTAGAGGAAAATAAAACCTATCAAGCTTGATTTCATTTATTTTGTTAACTTCAGCAATTCTTGGGTTAACAAACCTTGGTCTAGTTACCATTTCAGGCTTGATTTCTTCTGTAGGATGTTTATCTGGATTAGGAGTTTCTACAGTACCAGAGGTTAAGGCTACAGGTATTTCCATATGTTTATAACTTTGAGCAGAAATATTTTGCTCAAGAGAAAATATAACAAAAAGAAAAGAAAAAATTAAAATATTAGTGTTGGGGTTAGATGTTACAGTGTTAGTAACAGTTACATCGCTAGTAGAATTCCCAGAAATTCCCTTCCGAGAAAAGAGCTTTGCGCTCCTAGACATTAGCTTACCAAAGTACATGAAAATTCCTTTCTAAGGTTAAGTCTAAAGACTCAGATTAAGTTTTTTGGGAAGGAGTAAAAGAGTCCAGGCTAGAAGGTGGACACTAGTCCTTCCAATTATGCCTACGAGGTTAGCTGACGGGCTTGAGTTTGGAAGTGCTCTATCAAGCTTAAAAAAGCTCGAATTCGCCCCTGCTAGAAAGCAATGCTTTCTAGTAAAAGTACTGGTTCCCCCGCTTTTCTGCTGGGCAGAAGATTAGGCCGACAATACACAATTTATTGAGATTTTGAAATTTATTACTAATTTATTACTATTTGGGCAGTAATAAGCACTACTGCCTTGAGAGAACGCGATTATAGCCAGCAATTTTTATTTTGACTAGCTATAATTCCGATTTTGCTAGAACATAGCTTTTTAAAACAAAGATATTCTTTAGAAGTGGCTTTATTTACTATTAGTTAGTAGTTGCTTTGCATTTTCTTCTAAAAGTTTCATTTCGTTTTCACGTTCAACATGATAATAGCCACGAATATGCGAATCGCGATCAATTAATACTAAGCGTTGACTATGACTACTAGGATCTTCATCTGCACTAAGATGAAAACCTTTTACAGAAAGCTCTATGATTTTTGATTTTTCTCCAGTAACAAATCGCCAATCGTCTTTTGCATCAAATTGTTTGGCATAGTCGGCTAATTTTTCTACTGTGTCAACGGCTGGATCTACGCTAATAGAGAGTAAATGTAACCCCTCTGAGCCTAAATTCCTTTTTAATTTTGCCATTTGCCCTGTCATTATTGGACAAGCTCCTTGACAGCTAGTAAAAAAGAAATCTGCTACCCAAACTTTTCCTTTTAAGTCTGTTAGAGTTACTGTCCGACCATTTTGATCTGTAAGAGAAAAATCCATTAATGGCCCAAGATCTGAGAGTGAGGTGATTTCAGCATTACCTGCAATAGAGTCACTAGAATTTGAAGTGCGGCTATTACCAGTACTAATAACTTGGCCAGTACCCACAGCATTTTGACAACTAACAAAAAGTTGTAAAGAAACCAAGAAAATTAGAAAAACATACTTTTCTATTTGAAACTGTTTCAACATATAAAAATAAAACTCCTAAAACATATTAAATTTAAAGCAAGAAAATTTAGGGCAAGAGTAACATATCTCTATTTTGTGAGCAGGCGTTATTGCCGATGTTTAAGGCTTTTGGACAGTTTAGCTAAGAAATTAAAAATGCCCCTGCAGTTTAAATCAACCTTTAATTGACTTTCGTCTTAAACACAGATATTTTCTTTTTTTAACAGTTTTGCAATCTCAACTTTTCTATAAACCAATCAGTAAAAATTAGGAGTTTTTAATGCAATTAGCCCCCCTTTATCAAGAGCATATTGTGTCATTAAAGTCGCGCTATAACACAACATTAAAAGAACTAGAGGAAAAAGGCTTGGCACTAGATGGCGTGCTAATTCACTCTGGTAGCGAAGGCTATTATTTTGCCGATGATACTCATATTGCCTTTCGTCCTGTACCTCATTTTGTCCATTGGCTACCACTTGAAGGGCCAGATCATTTTCTGTTTTTTCAGCCAGGTAAACCATTAAGACTATTTCGCTATATACCAAAAGATTTTTGGTATGAAACCCCTAAAGATAGTCAAACCCATTGGCAAAGTGAGTTTGAAATTGTCGAAGTAAACAAAATATCACAAATATCTAGCCATTTTAGTAACTTAAGCAGAATAGCGTACATTGGGAACAACCCTAAATTAGCCCAAGAATGGGGTGTTAGTGAAGAACTAATACTACCTAAAATGCTAATGACTAGGCTAGATTTTGCTCGTGCAAAGAAAAGTGCTTATGAAGTAGCCTGTATAAGGTTAGCTAATGAGCGGGCAGCGCGTGGGCATCGTGCCGCGCTTAGAGCATTTCAAGCTGGACTAAGCGAAAGACATATTCATAGAGATTATCTTAATGCAATAGATGCTATAGAAACTGACACACCCTATACTAATATTGTCGCACTTAATGAAAAAGCCTCCGTGCTTCATTATCAATACAAACGCGGCGAAGAAGCTACTCAAGCAAACCTACTCCTAATTGATGCTGGGGCAAAAGCTTTTGGTTATTGTAGTGATATTACTCGCACCTATTTACGCGAAGGAGCAGACTCATTGTTTCTAGAGCTACTTAACAAAATGGAAGCACTCCAACAAGCCTTGGTAGCGCAAGTTAAAGTAGGTTTATCTTATATTGAAATTCACCAAGCCACACATCTAGGAGTAGCAAAAATTCTGTCTGATTTAGGGCTAGTAAAATTATCTAGCGAAGAAATATTTGCACGAGGGTTTACCCATCCATTTTTCCCTCATGGTGTTGGACATTTATTAGGAATTCAAGTCCATGATGTATCTGGTCATATGGCTGATAAGGAAGGCACTCCAGCTCCGCCACCTTCAGAATATCCTTTTTTAAGGTTTACTCGCAAAATTGAAAGTGGGCATGTTTTTACTATTGAGCCAGGGTTTTATTTTATCCCAATGTTGCTTGAGCCTTACCGTAGTGGAGCAGACCAAACACTTTTTGACTGGCAAACAATCGACCGTCTTACCCCTTTAGGTGGTATTCGTATAGAAGACAATATACATGTTATAGATGAAGGGGCAGAGAACCTAACTAGGGCGGTGTTATAGGCTATGGAAAATTTTGATCCTAACGCTGCGGCACTCACTGACTCAGGTATTTTTGGTCTGCCTAATGATTTAGAAAAAAGTAAAGTCGTTTTAATCCCTGTGCCATTTGAGGCAACTACTTCTTATGGTGGAGGTACAGCCCTAGGCCCTAGTGCAATATTAAAAGCTAGTAAACAAGTAGACCTCTATGATTATGGCACAGGTCGCCCCTACACAGCAGGCATACATATGTTGCCAGAATCAGAAGAAATTCAAGACTATAACCGTAAAGCAAAAAAACTTGCTGCTCCAATTATTGAACAAGGTGGTAATACTACTCTTTCGCCAAGATTACAGTTTAATTTGGATAAAGTTAATGAATATAGTAGTAAAGTTAATCGCTATGTTTATGAAACTACTAGAGATTTATTAGCTAAAAATAAGATTGTTGGGGTTGTTGGTGGAGATCACTCTACTCCTTTTGGCGCAATTGAAGCACATACTGAAGCCTATGAAGGCGGGTTTGGTATTTTGCACCTAGATGCTCACTGTGACCTTAGAGAAGCCTATGAAGGGTTTTCCTGGTCACATGCTTCAATTATGCATAATGTTATAACTTATTTACCTAGAGTAACTAAACTAGTACAGGTTGGTATAAGAGATTTTTCTGGCAGTGAGTTAAGTGTAGTACAAAACTCTCATGGTCGCATTATTACTTATTTTGATGAAGTGCTAATGGCACACAAGTTTGAAGGTGTACCTTGGGCAAGAATTGTTGATGGTATTATCAAAGATTTGCCAGAGCAAATTTATCTTTCTTTTGATATTGATGGTTTAGATCCAACACTTTGCCCTAATACAGGCACTCCTGTTCCAGGTGGTTTATCTTTTCAAGAAGTAATTGCTTTACTAGCAGGGTTGGTTCGCTCTGAACGTCGCATTATTGGCTTTGATCTGACAGAAGTTGCTCCATCATCAGATGAAAACAATGAATGGGACGGCAATGTAGGAGCAAGATTGCTTTATAAAATGATTGGTTATACTCTACTTAGTCGTACTTCACAAAAACTTAAGCGTCGTAAAAGATAGGTTTTAATAGGCTTTATATGAAAAAATTATTTACCTTTACCTCACTAATATTATTTTTTGCTATTTTCTTAATATTCCCTAAAACACCTTCCGCCAATCTTCAAATAGTATTTTCTATTTTACCTAATAGCCTAGCTGCTGGGGAAATCACCACCGTGATAGGAGGTAATCGAGCTTCTGGTGATGGTGATTTAGCTGTTCAAGCCAGCTTAAACTCTCCTAATGCAATAGTTTTTGATAAAGCAGGAAATCTATTAATTGCTGATACAAATAATCATAGGGTGAGAAAAATAGACTTGGTGACTGGAAAAATCACTACTATTGCTGGAAATGGTAAACCTGGTTTTACTGGTGATGGAGAACCTGCTATTACAGCAGGTCTAAATTTTCCTACTGCAATAGCTTTAGGCGAACGAGATAGTCTTTTTATTGCTGATTCAGGTAATAACCGAATTCGTAGAGTTGATCCAGATAGTAGTGTAATTACTAGTGTTGCTGGGAATGGCAATGCTAATCAAGATCGTGATGGTGTACCTGCAACAGAAACTACTTTAACTAGTCCATTTGCTTTAGCAATTGATAAAGCAGGAAACCTTTATACTCTGCAAGCTAAGTCCTTTAGAGTCAGACGTATTGACGCAAGTAGCCGAACTATCACAACTGTAGCAGGTAATGGGCAACCTGGTGTTAGTAGGGATGGAGAAAAAGCTAGTTTAGCTAATTTAATTCCTGTAGCAATTGCTATTGATAACCAAGACAATTTGTTAATAGCTGAAGCTGATGCAATGCCTCAAGCAGATAATATTCTTATTAGTAACCGCATTCGCCGAGTTGATAGCCAAACAGGAGTTCTTAGCACAATAGCAGGAAATGCTTGTAATCCTTTTCGGAATCTAAATTGTTCTTTTGTTGAAAGAGAAGTAGCCACTAAAACTAGTTTAATTTCTCCAAGAACTGTTACTACAGATAAAATAGGCAATATTTTTATTTCAGACGACGACAAAATAAAACGCATTGACGTAGCAACAGGAGTAATTACTACGCTTGCTGGAAATGGAAAAAAAGTATTAGAAGCTAATAATGGTGATGGTGATTTAGCTAGTAAAGCTATTATTTTTCCTATTAATTTAGCTGTTGATAAAACTGGCAACATTTTTATTGCGGATAATGGTTATGACCAAATACGACGTATAGATTTTATTACTAATGTAATTAGCTCTATTGCTGGATTAGGTATTGGTGATGGTGGACAAGCAAATTCTGCTAAACTAGTTGCCCCACAAGGTTTAGCTTTTGATGAAAAAGGTACCCTCTTTATTGCAGATACTTTACATCAGCTAGTAAGACGTGTTGATGATTCAGGAAAAATTACTACCATTGCTGGTACTGGAAAAAAAGGGTTTAACGGTGATGGAAAACTAGCCATAGAAGCAGATTTGTCTAACCCTACTCAAGTTACTGTAGATAGCAAAGGCAATCTTTTTATAATTGACAGTATTAACCGTATTCGTTTTGTTGATGCTATTACTAAGCAAATCCGCACTGTAGCAGGAACAGAGCTATTTGGGTTTAGCGGGGATGGTGGACTAGCTGCTAATGCTAAGTTAAATACCCCTACTGCAATAACCACTGATTCAACAGGAAACCTATTTATTGCTGATACAGGAAATAATCGTATCCGTCGTGTTGATATGCAAAGTGGAAATATTTCTACTATAGCAGGTAATGGTCAAGCAGGTTTTAGTGGGGATGGTGGTCAAGCAATTAACGCTAGTCTATCCCCTATTGCTTTAGCTTTGGATAATAACAATAACTTATTAGTGGTTGATAATGTCAGTAACCGCATACGTAGTATTAATTTAGGCTCAGGCATAATTACTACTATAGCGGGTAGTGGAAAAATAGGTTTTAAGGGTGATGGAAAAATAGCTAAAAAAGCTAGTTTTAAGTTTCCTACAGCTATTGCAGTAGATAAAACTAACAATATTTTTATTGCTGACACATTTAATAACCGGGTTCGTCGAATTGATTCAACTACAACTATTATCACTACTGTAGCTGGTGATGGTATGGATGCTTATGTTGGTGATAATGGTCTTGCAACAAAAGCTAGTTTGTCAATGCCTAGTCATATTGCTGTTGATAAGCAAGGGAATTTGTTTATAACAGACAAGAAAAATAATGTAATTAGGGCAGTAAAATCACAGTAAGGGCGAACAGTTCGCCCTCTTTTATTGCAATATTTTTTGCTCGCACCGTTCCTTCGTAAACAAAATTAAGGAGTTTTATTTAGAATGCAAAGTTTGGTATTAGCCAATGTTAAACATCGCCCTATGCGGACTTTAATGACTGCCTTAGGTATAGCAATAGGAATAGTTTTAATACTTATAATAGTTGGCCTAGCACATGGAATGTTAACTGATCGTGCTGCTAGAGAAGCTAATATGGCAGCAGAAATCATTGTTAGACCTGTTGGTAGTTTCACTGCCGGGCTTTCTTCAAATACTCTTTCAATGGACGTTGAATTAGCAGAAAAAATCCGTACATTACCTGGTGTAAAGTCTGTGACTCCAATAGCCCAGTACATACAAAATACTGGTACAGGAATTGGTTTTCGTGTTACTGAAGGAATTATTTTTGATAGCTATGCAGAAACAACAGGAATTAAATTAATCAGCGGACAAGCACCACAAAATAATGACGAAGTAATAGTAGATGAAGAATATGCTGCGGAAAAAAAATTAACTGTGGGTAGTCAAGTAAAAACCTTAAACAAAACCTTTAAATTAGCTGGGATTTATACTCCTGTAGTTGGTTCAAGAATCAAAGTACGACTACCTATGTTACAAGAGCTTCTTTCAGCAGAAAATCACTGTACTATGTTATTTGTCCGTTGTCTCAATACAAAAGACCAACAAGCAGTTGCTAAAGAAATTAGCGAAACAGTTACAGATACCCAAATAATTTTTACTAGCGACCTTCCTCGCCTTTATTCTCAAGGACTTCCGGCTTTGGATGTTTTCTTAAATGTGCTAGTGGCTTTGTCTATCTTTATCAGTACACTAGTTATTTTACTATCTATGTATACAGCTATTGTAGAGAGAACTAGAGAAATAGGTGTATTAAAAAGCCTAGGAGCGTCTAGTACTTTTATTATTTGGACAATAGAAAAAGAAGCTTTGGTAATAGGAATTATTGGGGTTTTAATAGGCCATAGTTTGGCTTTTCTGTCTCGCTTTTTAATAACTAATTTTACGACTCTACAAAACATTAATTTTGAGTGGGAGTGGCTAGCTATTACAACCCTAGTAGGAGTAATTGGAGCATTAGTAGGAGCAATTTACCCAGCAATATATGCTGCT
>JAHFUF010000095.1 GCA_023265235.1 Blastocatellia bacterium | reverse complement strand
GAATTCCTTGTATTTCTAAGTCTTTGACGAATTCTTTGTCACCACGATGCTTTTTACGTTGATAATCATAGACAAGTAGCCAAACTATACTAACAATTATAAATAAACTTAATATCCAGCCAAAAATACTGTCCATAACTAATTTTTAAATTAAATCTTTGACTTTTTCTAAAACGGTTTGAATTTCTCTTAAAGCTGAAATTGCTGCGTCTGGGTTGATAATACAATCTTCTAAATTACCATAATGTTCTTCTAGGCATTCTAGGAGCAATTTCTTGATTTTTGCTTCGTCCGGTGAGTGAGGTAGCTTGCTTTCTACATAAAGCTTTTCTAGGTCACGTTCTTTATTAGCAAAATATTCCCTAATTTCTTCTTCTTTCCATTCACCACGACGAATAGATTTTAATTGTTCTCGGTTTTGTTGAAGGTCAATGTCGCCTTCAATCAAAATCTGTTCTACTTCATTAAGTAAACGCACTACGTGATAAGCAAATTTGACATCAAATCCATAGGCTTCCCTAATCTCTAGACGATGGCCAATAGGGTTTTTGGTTGTCATTTTATGGAGTTGAGAATAGGCATAGCCTTTGAATTTATGCCAAGATCCTTTGTGCAAAAACATATGGCGACTTTCCCTAACCATGTTCCCAACTTTAGTGATATGCAAAACACAATTAGCTGGTGTAAACAGCGAATCAATCATGTTAGGGTTATTTTCCATACATAATTGAAAATATTTAATAATAGAATAAATTGCAATATCATAAGTTCGCCCTGAACCAGCCAAAGCACTTTTATCTAAAATATGGTGTTCTTGGTACTGCTCAAATCGCTTGACTTGACTACCAAACCCTAGAATTTCTCCTGCTAAATGAGGGAAAATCATATCTTTAGGAGGGATACAAAACCCATAAACATCCATATCTGAAGTATCAGATGAAACCCCATAAGCAACCGAACCCATAATTGTTTCATAATGAATGTTATGTGGGACAAAACTAGGTGGATGGATTAATCCTGCTTCTTTTAGCCTTCTTGTAGTACTCATTTTATTACTTCATTTTTATGCTCTAAAAATTTATGATTTTACTTAGCTAATTAGAATTAAGGGTTTAGTTTAGTGATGCTATTTTTGATTTAATTTTCTGCAAACTTTTACGTACTATTTCAGTCTCTTGACCTTTTGGTGCGCAGTTTAAATAAAACTCTAAGTCTGCAATTGCTAAAGAATATTTACCTAAGTAATAATAGACTAAACCACGATCCTTTACCTCATTAATTGCTTTAGGTGTAAGTAGTAAGAGTCGCTCTATAGTAGCAAGTGCGCGTGGGTGATCACTAGAAGAAAGATAGATATTTTTTAAGTTGTGTAACATACGAATTAAAATTTCTTTTTTGCTTACAGTGCGAAAGAAGGAAGGTTTTAATTCTACATCTGAACCATAAACATTATTAACAAGTTGTTGACAGTCAGTTTTATCTAATATTTGCCCTTGATTAAAAGCGTCTAGGATAATTTCTTGATCTTCTGTATAACATTTCATTAGAAAATGTCCTGGCATTCCTACACCTTCAATCTTTAAGCCTAATCGGCGTGCAAGCTCCATATAGAAAACAGAAAGAGTGATAGGGATTCCTAATCGACGTACTAATACTTCATTGAGAAAACTGTTTCTTGGGTCATAGTAGTTTTCCTTGTTACCTCGAAAAGCTAATTCCTCATAAATATATTCGTTGATTTGCTTGATTGAAAGTATTGGGTTTATCAAAGCAGCATTTTGCGGTAGGCTAGAGTTAATAGCACTAGCAATTTCATCTAAATGAGAAAGATAGAAATCTACATCTAGGCTAGGGTATTCACACTTAGCCATTAAGAGAGCAGCGCGCCCAAGGTCAGCTTCTGTATCAGGTTTAAGTATTTCTATAGCAAAAGCTTTTGATAAATTGTCAAAGTTTTCTCTAGGCATAGGTTTTAACTTTTTAACTTTTTAGCTTTAGAGATGTTTGTTAAACAAATTTTGTATCATCTTAAAAAGCTGTTGACGGTCAAGAGGTTTTTCAACAGGCGATTGGAAAATACTAACATGCCATTGCTGCATTTTTATTTCTGTTTGGCCTTGGTTTTCAAACTCCATTTCTGTATCAATAGGGTAGTAATAACCAGTTTTACCTGGGAGGCACTCATCTGGAGGAATATCTGTTAATGGAGGTATTTCATCTGAACCACAGAATAATAAATCTTTTGCTAACTTAAATGCTACTTCTGGTTGATTAATAGCATCTTCGTTAAGATTAAGTCCTGGAACTTGGCTATCTTCCATCTGAAACCCAAGTATGATAACAAAGGGTTGTGGGTTTAATTCTGAATCTTGAACATGTAGCTCAATACAAAAAGCATTACTTTGCCCATCTGGTAGGGGTAGAACATTAACTTCAATAAAATCTTCTGATGCTGACATTTTGACCCTTCAAGTGTTTGGTTTTGATAAATTTGTTAGATGAAGTCTACAAATATACACAAGATTATTAACATTATACAAAGCAACTGCGCAGGTATTTGAGTTAGTAATTTAAGACTGTGACTATAATCTTATTAGTGCTTTTACTTTGATAAATATTTCATTTTTGCAAAACGTTTATTGGCTATGTGCCAGTAATAGAAATATTACTTTTATTTGCTAGTGCTAATACTTCTTGGCGATCAAATAGCAATGTTTTATGAGCTGTAATAGATAAACAAGTTGCTCCAGCTTTTAACATAGTTTCAATGGTCGGCAACCCTACTACAGGAACATCAAAACGCATATCTTGATTTGGCTTAGCTACTTTAACTACTGTAAGCGGACGACCATTAGAAAGTGTGCCAGCACGTAAGATCGTTGCATCAGTACCTTCCATTGCTTCTACTGCCACTACAGCACGATCACAAACTACAATGGTTTGTCCTAGGTCTAGACGTGCGATTTCATTGGCCACTTCTATACCATAATTAATATCTGCAAGCTCTTTTTCACTAGGAGATCTAAGAGTTAATACCCCTTTAGGAGCTAGGAGAGGGGTAAGGAATGTAGTTGAATCAATTACCGTAATTCCTTCGCTAGCAAACTCTTTTGTTACTGCTCCAATTAGGCTATTAGTATTTTTAGTGAGCAGGCTAGCTAGGAGTTTTACCATACGAAAATCTGGAATTGCTCCACTAAAAATCTGTGTATGTTTAACTTGGCCAGCCATTAACGCGTGTGTTACACCTTCACGTTTAAAAAAGTTTATTAGCTTTCCTAATTGACCTATGCCCATCCATTCAATGGTTTTAGTATGAGCAGCTAAATCAAGGAAGGTTTCTTCCTTAATTGCAGCTACTACCATTTCTACACCTTGAGAGCGAGCAGCATCAAGCACTAGGAAGGGGAAGCGACCATTACCAGCAAGTAAGCCATATTTTAACGGTCTATTGGGGTCTTGAGGGCTTTTCTGCCAACCAAACATAGTTTAAGCCTGTTTTTCTAGTGCTTGATAAAAACTATAAGCAACACTTTTAATGTGATCTATTGCTTCTTCTTTTTCTATTGCTTTTAACAGCGGAATAGCGCGTTTGTCACCAAACTTGCCTAATGCTTTACAGACTTGGAATCGAGTACGCCAAGCAGGATCTTTAAGTAGTTCTGAGAGACATTCAAAAGCTTTTTCATCACCTTTTCCACCTTCTCCAAGGAAACGAATTGCTCCATCACGAGCCGGAACAGGCCGACCATACTCACTAAATTTTATTGCTAGCGCAATAGCTCGTTTTTCTTTTAGTTGGATAAAGGCTGTAAATGCACCATTAACGATGACTTCTCTATAGGACTGGCGTTCGAGTGCAGCAGAAATTATATCAAATGCTTGTTCAGATTTAGTGTTAGCTATTGCTTGTAGTGCTGTTGCTACCACAAAATCACTACCATCATTTTCTATTACATTACGTAAAAATTTGACTAAGTTGTCATCTAAGTCAAACTTACCCAATGCCCAAACACAGGCTCTACGAACTGCGCCGTGTTTACTATTTTGGTAATTTTTTTCTAATGCTATACGAGAATTAGTGGTTTTCAATTCAGAAAGGGAAATTACAGTAGCAACAGCAACACCCCAAGCTAAGTCTTCTTGTAAACTAAGTGCTAGTGCATCAATTACTTGATCATCATTAAAATTAACTAGCTCGCGCGCAGCACGGATTCGACCTAAAACTTTGTCATGTTTAAGTTGATAAAGGTATTCTTCTTTAGATTTAGGAAAAGTAAGTGTCTTTAAGATATGGTCACCTTTGTCAAAAACCACCATTAAAGGCTTACTTTCTAGTGGAAAATAGTAATCAGCTTCTGCTTTTTCAACCAGAATTTTTATTTCCTTACGTTCTTTAGCTGTGGTTATTTCTATTTCCACAGGCAAACGGAAAAGAGGAGTTTCTTGATCTACTTTTTGGGTTTGACAGACATTTAAGCGTAATAGTTTTTGCTCGCGATCCCAATGGCTAGTGACAGAAAATTCAGGATAACCAGCACGATAGAGCCATTGTTGAAAGAATGTGTCAAGTTGTCGCCCAGTAGTTTCTTCTAAAGCAATTTTTAGGTCATGGGTTTCTGTAGCTTTGAAAGCATGTTTATGTAAATAATGTTTAATGCCTTTGAAAAGGGCTTCCTCTCCTAGTTCTTTGCGCAGCATATGAACAATCAAAGAGCCTTTTTGATAGGCATGGCGGTCAAAAAGTTCTACAGAATAGGCATATCGATCAAAAACTACAGGACGGCGGGATTCTCCTAAGTCTTGGCGTAGATATTCATTAAAATCTTGTAGTCTATAAAGTGCTGCATCTTCTTTGCCAAAGGCATGTTCACGCCAAATGACTTCACTATAAGAAGCAAATCCTTCGTTTAACCAATTGTGATTCCAGGACTTACAGGTGACCAAGTTACCCCACCATTGATGTGCTAGCTCATGAGCTATTAATTCATCGTGAGAAATATCTTGGGCTGTTGAATCTTTTGTTAAAGCCCATTCAAGCAAAATATCTGTTAAAGTTGTGGCAGAAGTATTTTCCATGCCTGAAAAAGTAAAATCTGAAACTAAAGTTTGACTATATTTAGCATAGGGATAGCTATGACCAAATTTCTCTACAAATAGCTTAAGCATTTTTTCAGTACGGCCAAATATTTTTTCTACTTTTTCCTTTTGCCCTTTATAGATTAAATAGGAGAGCGGAAGACCATTTACTTCTTGAGAAATCTCTTCATATTCACCAACAATTAGAGACATTAAATAGCTGGCATGAGGCTGTTCCTGGTGCCAATGAAAGGTCTTTGTATGATTTTTATTATCTTCAGAGGTTGAAACTAGGCGGCCATTAGAAATCACAGTAAACTTATTATTTACTGTAAGATGCATCTCTGAAGTATGTTTATCTTGAGGGGCGTTATAGCAAGGAAACCAATTAGCTGCATCATCAGGTTGGCACTGAGTCCAAACTTGATGGTGACGTTTAGGATAACTTTGGTCAGGTTCAATAAAAAACATCCCTTTTCTTGGTTTTGCAGAATAAGTAATAGCTAGGGTGATAGCCTCGTTGTTATCATAAGCACGATCTAAGGTGATAATAAGTTTATTAGGATAAGTTTCAAATGAAAGAGCTTTTCCAGCTAATGAGACTTGGTTTATTCCCAAAGCTACGGAATCTAGTGCTATTTCGCTTAAGCCATTAAGAAAAGGTTTAAGGGTAATAAATGCTTGTCCAAGGATAGATTTCTGCTTTTCATCAATATTTAAGTCCAATTTAATGTGTTCAATATCAAAATCACGGTTGGGTACTTGATGTTGTAGGCTTATAGGAGGCTCACGGTCTGGTTGAAATGCTTTATAAAAATTTAAGTCACCGCTAAAACGTAAATCTAAGAAAAGAAAATGAAATAGTGGATCAATATTGTTTTTCAATTAAACCTCCAAAAGCTATTAACAAATGAAAAACAACAATCTAACATAAAAAGCTTTTCTTAGACGATATAAAAATGCATTTGTCTTTGTTTTTATAGGTTTATTTGAAAAAATATAACTATGAAAAAAATCAGTATTTTAGAGCTTATTCCAAAATTTTTAGAAAAATTTTTTTCTTCTCTCTTCACATATATTAGTAGGATGCTATAATGCATTTTTATGAGGCAATGGAACTTTAAGATTACACAAAATAAAGCTCCAGAACGTTGTGAAATTTGTCATCAAATAGATATGTTTGATCGACAAACTAATGTTTGTTATCGTTGCAACTCCTTACCAATACAACAATTAGCTAACCCTATATTTATTATTTCTCCTTCTACGGTGGCTACTGCAATGGCTACTGTTTTAGCTGCAATTTGTTTTGTAGTAGGAATAATAGATATTAATGCCCTTTTTAGTAAACGCTTAAATGTGTTGATGTATTACCCTATGTCTTTTTATATGAGAATAATGATTATAAACTTGATAAACCTAATGTTTAGCATTGCTCTTTTTTACTGGTGTAAAGACAAGCATAATGATCGCTTAACTTATCAAGTAGTAGTTTGGGGTAGGATTGCTTCTGTAATAGGAATGATTGGGAGCGGAGCAGGATTGCTTATCCCGCTCCCAGGAATATTTATAAGACTTTAGTTTACTTTTGGCTACTAAGAGTGGCATTTATTGTAATAAATTCATTATCACGTAAAATACCTAGCTCAACTGTATCACCACTATGGCTAGCACGAATACGGCGGCTTAAATCACCAGGTGTAGTTACAAAAGTACCGTTAACTGTTTGAATTGTATCGCCTTCAAGTAATCCAGCATTTTCTGCAGGGCTATTTTCTAGTACTTCCCATACATCCACACCCATAGGAGTAGTATTTTCCCCTGAATCACTAACAAAGTTTGCTGATGATAAATGACTAACTCCTAAGAAACCTTGATGATGACAAATATTATCTAGTTGGAGCTGGTTACGACGAACAGTGTTTAAGCTAACATTCATTTCTACATCATCGCGCTGTATTTTCATATTAATTGAAGCACCGGGGATAGTTATACTTAATGTAGAAAGTACATCAGCAGGGACAAAAATTTCTGTATTATTAACTGATAGAATACGATCGCCACTAAGTAAACCAGCAAGCTCGGCAGGGCTGCCTTCAACAATGCGGTCAATTAATGCTCCAGCAGTGTTATCCCCATCATAAATTAAGTAAACACCCATATAAGAACGTTCAATATTACGGTCGATAGCTACTTCAAAAGTTTGTGAGACTACAGGAATGACTTGAGGTGTAACAGGTTCATTGCTAAGGAAAGCAACAGTAGAGCTACCAATAGAAAGTGCTAATAAAAATCCCATAATGGGTAAAACATGTCGATTCCAGCTAGCTTTACAGCTATTAGAAGCGTTTGAAATACGTGATAAAACAGGAACACGGGAAATTTTTGGAAAATCTATGTTTTGGGTAGAAAGTTGAAAACCAGCTAAACGAAAACCACAAGTACGACAAAACATTTCTCCATCAGACACATAAGCACGGCAATTTGGACATCCAGACATCTTTTTGGGCCTCCTTTTATTGACTATTGTGTTAGTTGACGGTGTATTTAACCAATTATAGCCCTAGATTAGTTAATGCGCTAATAATAATTTCAAACATTGGGATACGCTCAGCAGATTTTTTGCTGTCGGCTAATATGTCTCGACAATAAGTGTAATTTATTGCTGCTAAACGTAGGTTTAATCTATCTATATCTATTGTATCTGTTAGGTTTAACTCTACGGCATCACCTTCTTCAGAAAAGTTAAGTGGGCAAACATCTAAAGAAAGCTCTTGGCTTTCATCGTCCTTAAAAGTAATGGGGAACCCGTGTGTACGACAAATAATTGGGCGGGATTCATAAATAGAACAAGCTAATCCATCAAGCATTGGGCAAGCCTCGGAAGTATTTGTTTGTGTTTCTATTGCTTGAGCAGCTAGGAGTAATTTTTTTTGAGTTTCTGGCGTTAATTTTTTTACTGCTTTACTAATAAAATCTGCTTCAACCTGAAAAAGGCTAAGTTGTTGATAACAACAGCTAGTACATCCTAAGTGACAAGTGATTTGTTTGGCAAAATGCTTTTGTAAAACTTTTGTCAATAGCTCAACGTCTGTTAGTAATTTTTTATAATGTACAAAGTTTTCACCTATTTGCATGTTAATAGCTACATTATTTCTCTTAGGGTAATGACATAGCCTGAGACTTCTTTTTTCTCGTCTAAAATAGGATCGGCCATAGCTTGCATTAAGATTTCTTCTTCACCAACAATTATTTTTTCTGATATTCGTTGTTGTTCTTCAAAAACACGTTTTATCAAGTTTACTCTTTCTTCGTCTGGAAAGAGGCTATGACAATATTGTCCAAGTAGAAGATCAAAGCGTTGTTTAAGTAGTTTTGAGCCAGCAGCATTAACACGAATAAGTCGTTTTTTGCGGTCAAAAATAAAAATGCTATCAGAAATAGCATCAAAGGCTGTTTCCCACTCAGACTTTCCTCTTGCTACTAAATCAAATAAATGAGCTTGTTGTACGATAGCTGCTGCTTTATCAGCTATTGAGCTTAAAATAAAAATATCACGTTCAGAAAAACCATCTAGTCTAGCACTTTCAATATTTAGCACCCCAATAATTTCTTCTCCAACTCTTAGAGGGATAGCTAGTTGAGATTGAGTGCTAGGATTTTCTACTACATAGCGTTCATCTTTGCTAACATCTGATAAATAAGTAATCTTGCCTGTACGAGCAACATAGCTAACAACGCCTGTTCCCTCAATGGGTAAAAGCCTTTGCTTAATTTCATCAGGAAACCCAGCACTTGCTTTAATAAATAGCTCCCAACTATTTTTGTTTATTAGCTCAATTGAACATGCTTGATAGCCAAAATCTTTACACAGAGTTTTTACAATACGATCTAAAATATGTGGGACATCACTAACAGAAGACAATGCGCTACCAGATTCAAGCAAAGTAGCTGTTTCTTTAGCAGTTTTTTGCCAATCTTGACGAAGGCGTAAAATTTCTTGGCTTAATTCATAGTTTTCTAAAGCACGGGCTATAGTCAAACGAACATCTGCTATTTTGTAAGGTTTGATAATATAACTAAAAATCAAATCTTCCTTTATAGCAATTTGTATTTCTTCTAAATCCACTACCCCTGTTAGCAAAAAGCGAATAGTGTTTGGTGAGCGTTTGCTTACTTGGCGCAAAAACTCTAGCCCATCCATTAAGGGCATTTTTTGATCAGAGACTACTAAAGAAATTTCCTGTTCTGCTAATAACTCAAAGGCTTTTTCTGTAGTTTCTGCTATAAGCACAGTCGTATTATTGCGAAAGACACGCTGAGCTAGTTCTAGGTTTTCTATGTCGTCATCGACAAAAAGAATCTTATGCTGATGTTTCAGCATTTAACTTATCCTCTTTATTAATTGGATTTTGATAGGAACAAATATAAAAAGATCTTACTACATTTATTTCTATATTACAGCGTTTTCTCGATAGTTGCCTTGCTTAAGAAATCATTTTGGAAGTTATTGTGATTTAGCACAACGAAAACCTGTTCCTTCATAAGGCTGTTTTATTTCTCCTGGAAAGCGAAATGCTGCTGTACGTAAGCCTTTTGCGGCAACATTATAGCCTCCTCCACGGATTACTCTATATTTTTCATTATCCATTGTATATCGTTTGTCGTCTGGCCCTCCAGGGTAAGGCTTGTAACTACTAGAAGTCCATTCCCAAACATTTCCAATCATATCTTGTACACCATAAGGGCTTATACCCTCAGGGAAGTTACCAGTAGGGGCAGTATATTCAAACCCATCTTCTGTGCCAGCTAGGTTAGTTAAATTAGGCTGATAATCTTTACCCCAAGGCCAATTGCGTGATTCTATACCACGAGCAGCTTTTTCCCATTCTTCTTCTGTTGGCAAACGCTTTCCTACCCAAAATGCATAAGCATTAGCATCTTCCCAAGTAACATTTATTACAGGATAGTTAGGTTTTGTTAAAAAATAGTTACTATCCCACTCTGGGTTTGGTGGATGAGTTCGGCTGGTAGCATCGCAAAATAGCTTATAATCAGCATTATTTACTTCATAAACATCTATATAAAATGTTGCTACATTGACTTTATGCTGTGGTCGAAAATTGTCTGTTTTGATACTAGAATTTGAACCTATATTTACTTCTCCTGCATTAATAAGCACCATCTCTCTTTGAGGAGGTGTAATTGGTTTGGTTGTAGGAGTAGTTATAGGCGTAGTAGAAGTATCAACCGGATTATTATTTGTTGCTATTGAAGCGTTATTGATAGGGTTACTTGGTTCTTTATCAATGGGTGTATCAGGTTGTTTAGTTGGTAAAGTATTGGCTGCTAACTCTTCTGAAGGAGTATTTTTATCAGGGGTAGTATTAGGTTTATCAGGGTTAGCATTAGGTTTATCAAGGGTGGCATTAGCTATGACTTCTTTTAAGGAAACCTTTAATTCTTGATCTTGGCTAAGTGCTAAGGTTTTTAATTCTTCTCCTATGCCTCGTTTATAGATTCTTATGCTATAAGAAACTGTAGGATCTAAATCAGGGACTATTAACTTACCATTAAGTGTTGCAGTAGTTCCCCGATAGACATCATTAACATATACTTCACACTCTAAGGGATCAGAAATTATTGTAAGCCTTACACGACGTTTAGTTTTCTCAGTTGGCTCAGTCGCTTTACGTGGGGGGATAGATTTACGTGGCACAACTCTTTCAATTGATTTTTTCTTTGCTGGAACAGGTTCGCTAAGTATTCCAATATCTT
>JAHFUF010000684.1 GCA_023265235.1 Blastocatellia bacterium | reverse complement strand
TGTTACAGTAGACCCCACATCTGAAAACAAACTCTTTAACTCTTTTCAAGATGAAGCAACAGAACAAACCAATATTGGAGTACAGGCTTACACCTATACAGCACCTGCTAGCAGTAACAACCGCCAATATCAACCTTATCATCCTGATGCTGATAAAGATGGTTATGTCACTCTACCTGATGTAGATCCATTAGAAGAAAGTGTCAACATTATATCTGCTTCTCGTGCTTTTGAAGCTAATGCCACAGCTTTTAACACTGCTAAAGACCTAGTTAAAGCAATCTTAAAACTAGGGGAAAGCTAAACAATGAGTTCAATAAATGGTCTAAATCAATTAATAAAAACAGACTTTAACAATGGTAACTTAGAGCCAATAAAAACTAAAAGCCTCTCTGTTTCTTTTGGAGACACAATTAACAAAGCAATTGAACAATTAAACAACCAACAAGTCGGAGCAGAAAAAGAAATAGTTAAAGCAGTTGTTGGAGAAACTCCAGATCTACACCAGACAATTGTGACACTACAAACAACCGAGATGAAGTTTCAATTTGCATTACAAGTTAGAAATAAACTTTTAAATGCTTATGAAGAAATTATGAGAATGCAAGTTTGATTTTTATAGCTGAAATAGGTGAGAGATGAAAAATTTCTTTTCACAAGTTAATAGCGTTTGGCAAGGCTTATCAATTTTTCAAAAGGTTAGTCTTATTAGTGCTGCTGTAGTAACTTTAGCACTAGTTGGGTTATTAATTTTTTATAGCTCCGAAACTGAATATGGAGTGCTTTTTACTAACTTAAAGCCTGCTGATGCACAAAAAGTTGTTGAAAAACTAAAATCCTCTCAAGTTTCTTATAAGCTTTCTGACTATGGTACTACTGTTAGTATTCCAAATCCGCAGGTTTTAGAGATGCGACTGCAAGTAGCTGGTTCAGGGATTTTATCAGGTGGTCATGTTGGGTTTGATATATTTGATAAAAATAACTTTGGAGCTACAGATTTTACTCAACAGGTTAATTATCAACGTGCTTTAGAAGGCGAACTAGCTCGTACTCTAGAAAATATGTACGAAGTAAAGAGTGCTCGTGTACATATTACTAGGATGCGTGAATCTGTTTTTATCGATAAAGTAGAACCAGCCAAAGCTTCTATAATGATAGATTTAGCTACTACAAGAATTTCTCCTGAAAGAACAGAAGCGATTGTTAGTTTAATATCTAGTGCGGTTGAAGGGCTAGAACCTGAAAATATTATTGTTACTGATACTCAAGGAAGATTGTTAGCAGGTGGTCGCACAAGTGGACACAATAGCCAAGTAGCTAATAACTTAAATGCATTAGATAAGTTAATGGAAACACGCCGTAGTTTAGAAATGGATATTTCTGGGCGAATTGTATCCCTACTTGAACCAATTACTGGTGCTGGTCGAGTAAAAGCAAATGTAATAGCAGAAGTAGATTTTAACCAAGTAGAAGAAACAGAAGAAAAATATGATCCAAAATCCGCCGTGGTAAGAGCACAACAAGTAGCACAAGAATTTAAGAATTCTCCTATTCTACCGGCTGGGGTTGCTGGTGTAAGAGCTAATGATCCTACTACGATACCTCAACCAACACCTACGCCTGACTTGACAACAACAGTTAATGGCAATGGACGTTCAGCTAATACCACAACTTATGAAATAGACAAGGTTACCAAACGAGTAGTTGGTACTGGTGGACAGCTTACTAAAATCTCTGTTTCTGTCCTAGTTGATGAACAAACAACAGGCGGAAAACGCACCCCAGAAGAACTACAAAAAATCCAAGAATTAGTTACTGCTGCTGTAGGCATAAACACTAGTCGTGGTGATCAGGTAGCAGTCCAAATGATACCTTTTAATCAACCAACCCCTGTAACTATTGCTCCTACTTGGATAGAGAGCAATAGAGATTTTGTAAAAACAGGTATTAAGTATGGGGCTATTTTTTTAGTATCTTTGCTATTAATTTTAATGGTAGTTCGCCCAGCACTAAAAATACTTAAACCTCCTCTTGCACAAGAACCTGTAACAGTACAAGCATTATTACCAGCAGCAAATAGCGCAGTAGGAGAAATTTCTCTAATAAATGGCAATAAAGAATTAGCTGAAAAAGAGACTAAACTTCTTGAAACTTCTGAAAAAGCTGGATCACAAGACAAGCTAACTGAAAAGAAAGATGAAGAATTAGCATTAGTAAGCGTAGACAAACCACGTACAGTGGCCGAGCTAGTAGCAGTAGTTGATAAAAATGAAGCCAAACCTAAACTAGACAAACCAACTGATGAGCTAGGCCAATTACCAACAATAGAAACAGAATTAAATGCAATAAAACTGCAACTTGTTTCCTACAGCAAAAATGATCCTGCAAAGGTTGCAATGACTATACGTAGTTGGCTACGTAAACAAGACTAAAAATCTCTTGAGGTTATTATGAGTACAGAACAAATAACAGTAGCAGAAAAACTTGTTGCAGATATTAATCAAGGGGAAGTTTTAGCTGGTGAAGTAGCTAAAGCAATGACCTTAGCTAGTAGTAGCAAGCCAGAGCTTAACCTGTCACTGTCAGGCCCCTATAAAGCTGCTGTGCTTTGTATTGCACTAGGAGAAGACCTTAGTAGCGATGTTTTTAGACATTTATCAGAGTCAGAGGTAGAGCAAATTTCACAAGAAGTTGCTTCTATTGAAGTTTTACCTAAAGAAACTGTTGAATATGTAATAAAAGATTTTTATCACACCTTTTTAGCTCGCTCTTATGTCAAGGGTGTAGATTATGCCAAAAAGCTTTTGGCTAGAGTATTTGGGACAGATTCGGCTAAACGTATGTTAGATAAAATTTTGCGTTCATCTGGTAGTTCTACAGCATTTGAAAGTATTAAAAAAGTACCGCCCCAACAGCTTTGTAGCTTACTACAAAATGAACATCCACAAACCATTGCCCTAGTATTAGCTCACTTAGATGCGAGTACAGCGGCTACAGCACTAAATACTCTATCAGAACCATTACGTGCAGAATTAGTAGTGAGAATGGCTAATTTTAAGGCTATTCCTCAAGACATAGTACGCAGAGTTTCAGTAGTGTTAGAGCAAAAGCTAAAAAGCCTTGGGGATGTTAATCAAAAACCTCTTGGTGGTGTTCGTACAGTAGCTGAGATGTGTAATCGCTTAGACCGTGAAACATCTCGTAAGCTACTAGAAGAAATTGAGCTTAAAGATCCTAAGCTAGCCTTATCAATACGTGATTTAATGGTTACTTTTGATGATATCTTACTACTAGATGATGTTGGTATTAGAGAA
>JAHFUF010000683.1 GCA_023265235.1 Blastocatellia bacterium | reverse complement strand
AGGGTGACTGTAAACAAGTAATAAGTAGGGGGCGAACACAGGTTCGCCCTTTTTATATTAGCTTAGAAAGTGACCCTAAAGCCAAATTGTAATTGACGTGGGCGAAAAGCTGTTGCAAATAGATCTGGAGTAGCAGTAAAACGTCCATCTTCTTGAGGTGGTAAATTAAAGCCATTTGCTCCTAGTGGAAAAACACGATTTACTTCATTAACATTCAAGCGATTAAACAAGTTAAAAGCTTCAAAATATCCAATAAGTTTAACTTTTTCTCCTAAAGCTATAGTACGTGCTACACGCATATCAAAAGAGGCAAACCCTGGCCCTCGACCAGCATTACGTCCTATTGAATTAGGTCGATCGGCTGGGCTAGCAGTATCTCCATTGCGATCTAAATCTGCCCCTACTAATAAGTTAAAAGGTTGCCCAGAACTTAAAGTAATAATTGAAGAAATAAGAAAGTTTTTTAGGAAAGGGTTTTTAAGCGATCCTGTGTCATAGTTACCAGAAAAAACAAAACGCGCTCTCACATCTTGTAAAGACAATGCTCTTTCAGACTTAAAATTTAAGGGATTTTGTAACTCTAAAATATCTACACGTATAGCATCAATATAATCATCTATAGTCTTAGACACAGTGAAATGAGTTAGTAGGGAAAAGCGTCTAGGTAACCTAGCAAAAAAAGCTACTGTACCTCCATGGTAGTAGCTATCTCCAGAGGTTTCAAAACTAATTAATTCACCCCTAGTTGGATCTACTCTACCAGTAATCGCACTCATAACAGGATTATTCCCTACAGGTCGAACTACAGGATTAATATTACGTGCTAAAAATATTTTTAAGCCTCTTACCATTTGATAGCTAGCAGAAAGGCCATATTTATCATTAAAAACATAATTTACCCCAACATTTACTTGCTGTGCATAACCATTACGTAAACTTGGAGAAATTAAAGTATCTCGTGCTAGTTGCGGAGTTATCGCGACTTGAGCAGGAACACTAGCACCTGATGGGAAACGACGACCAGGTAGGTTAAAAGGAATAATTGAAAATGGGAATGGTAAGACTGGAGTTACTACAGTTTTACCATCTAGGAATTGAGCTACTGTAGCAGGAGAAAATTGAGTAGAAACATGATAGATACCATAAGATCCTGAAATGCTTAGATGTTCATTTTGTCTAGGTCGATAAAAGAAAGCCAAACGAGGACTAAAATTACCACTGTTTTTAGGAGCAAAACGGATTCTTTCTTGGTCATAACGTACCCCTGCTTTAATTAATAGGTTGGGCTTAATGCGAAAATCATCTTGTGCAAAAACTGAGTAATAATCATAACCTACTGAAGTAACAGGATTACCAAAGCCTTGTAAGAAAGTAAGCGGAATAGGTAGGTTTGCTAGCGGTAATCCAGCAGGAAAACCAGGAAATTGTGTGGGTAAAACATTAGAAGCTAGATTAAGAAAAGCAAGTTGTGCAGGGGTACGCAGTCCAGGATCTAAAAACTGTTCTGCTGTAAATGATGGTAGCCCTGGGATCCCTAGTACTTGAGAAAAATCTAGTGGGGTAAATACTGCTAGCCCGCCAAATAAAACAGGAATGGAAACCTTTTTATCTGGTATACGGAAAAAGATAAAATCAAACCCTGTTTTGATCTGGTGTCGCCCTTTATTAAACGTAATATTATTTACTATTTCATAAGAACGTGACAGAGAAGTTTGTGGCAGTAAAGGATCGCGTCCAATAGTAGCAAGACCATTTGCAGTAAAAATATTTAGCGAAGGCCCATTTGCATCAACTGGATTAAGGTTTACATCTCGTCTAGTAAAAAGAAACCTTGTTTCATAAATTATGTTACTACTAGGATTAATCCAAGTATTATTAAATGCAATATTATTATCATTTAGCTGCAAAATACCTGCAGAAGTTGCATCTCTACCACCTCCAAAGGTTTGTAATGCACCATTATAAACACCAGCATAATTGTAACGAACAGTTAAACGATCATTAGGGTTAACTTGAAAATCTGCACGAGCTAAAAAGCGAGAAGAGTTTTCAGAAAAAGGTATTGGGCCATTAGTTGCAAGTAACCCTAATTTACGCACAGATTTAACTAATTGATCGCTAAGGGTAACAATATTATTTTGTTTAATAGAAAGCCGTTCAAAAGAAGTAAAGTAAAAAGCCTTATCATGTTTTATTGGGCCACTTAAAGTTGCTCCAAATTGATATTGTCGAAACTCTGGCTTAAAGGCAGAAAAAGCATCTCTAGCACTAATTGAGTCATTCCGAACATAATTATAAAGACTTCCATGTATTTCGTTAGAACCGCCTTTAGTAATAATATTTACAATTCCGCCTATAGAACGACCAAATTCAGCCGAAGAATTAGCTCCTATAACTTGAAACTCCTGCACTGCGTCCTGGCTAAAAGTACTACGTACACTACCATTACCTGGCTCATTATTATCTACCCCATCAATGCTAACATTGTTACTACGAGCAGATTGCCCATTAAAAGAAAGCCCTGAACTAGCCGTCGCTCCAGTAGCAGCAACTCTATCAGGGGTTACACCAGCCGTAGTAAGAGTAAAATCCAGAAAATCTCTGCGGTTTATTGGAAGGTTAGTAATATCGTCCACAGTAATATTAGTAGCTTTTTCTGTACGTCCTTCAACAGAAATACCTCCAGAGGCTTCTACGACAACCACATCACTAACCCCTGCTGGTTGCAAAATAAAGGTGCAAACTGCTGTAGTTCCTATGCTCAAGTTTGTTTGAAAAACTTTGCCACTAAACCCATCTGCAGTAGCTTTAAGTTCATAGTCTCCTGGAGGGAGTTGATTAATTAAAAAAGCTCCATCCTCTGATGTAACTACTTCCCTAATTTGATTAGTTGCAATATCTCTTGCTATTATAGTTGCCCCACCAAGAGCAGCTTGCTGATTATCACGAACTAACCCTGTTACTGTTGCTGAAGTACCTCCACTAGACTGCGCATAAGTTTGGTTACAACACAACAGTACAATAACCAAAATCACAGCTGTCATTAACAGCCGAACACCTTTTAAGGCCGTCATTTTGCTTATCTCCTTTATTTACAATATTGATTTGGGTTTTTATAAATTAGAATTTGTTAAGATTTTATTTAATAAATCACTAAAAAGCAAAATTAAAATTCGTCTAGTAATAGAATATCAAACTATCTTTCTTTAGCTAATTACCCCTATTTAATAGTGGCAGATTTCTATTTTTGGCGACAAAGGTTATGTTGGAGCAGGTTTTGCTCACAATATTAAACATTATTTTGGTGTTGACACCTTAGC
>JAHFUF010000682.1 GCA_023265235.1 Blastocatellia bacterium | reverse complement strand
CTATCTTAGCCGATATAATAAACGCTACCGCCCTATACAAGAAAGGCTAGTTTTTGAGGCTTTTGCCTTAGCTCAACAGGGTAAGTGGCTACTATCAGCAAATATTTTAGAAGAAAATAAAAATAAAAAGATACTTAAAAACCCTTTTAGCCTACGTCTTAATCTGCATCTTACCCCTAGCACAGAAAGTGTAATGGCTTTTATAGGTAAATGGCTTGATAAGGTTAAGTTTGAAAATAAACAGCTTGTTATGGCTCAAAAGAAAGCTTTAAAAAAAGCTGAGGCAGAGAAAGCTTCTGCTAAAAAGGCACTTACAGAGTCAATGGAAAAAGCTAAATTAGCAAATGATGAAGCTAAAGAGCTTGAGGAACTAGAAAATACTCTACCAGCTTTACCAAAAGTATTTGCAAATATTCCAATTCGCCTTAATTTACCTAAAGCAACGGACATATTACCTATCTTAGAAACTGTAGGTGATGAGCCTATTTGGTTTAAGCTACGTAATGATTTTGCTCACCTAAACCTCTTACAAGGGTTTGATGAACTGCTTTGTTTACCGCTACTACACAATATAGATATTTACTGGTATCAAGTTGAAACCGTTCGCAAAGTACTAAAACAGTTTCATGGAAGGGTTTTACTAGCTGATGAAGTTGGATTAGGTAAAACAATTGAAGCAGGCATGGTGCTAAAAGAATATTTAATGCGCAGTATGGTAGAGAAAGTGTTGATACTTACTCCTGCTAGTTTGGTTGGGCAATGGGTAGAAGAAATGTCTAGCAAGTTTGATATTGAATTTGCTTCTAGCTATGACCAATTAGTACGTAGTGACCCTGAAGCTTTTTGGTCTCAACCTAGAGTAATTGCTTCAATTGCTACGGCAAGGCGTGCCGAACATCTAGAAATATTAATGCGACAATCTTATGACTTACTGATTGTTGATGAAGCACATCACCTTAAAAATCGTACTACTAGTAATTGGAAGCTAGTAGATGCGTTGCGTAAACGCTTTCTATTATTACTTTCAGCTACTCCTGTACAAAATAGTTTACTTGAGCTTTATAACCTTCTTACTTTGCTTAAGCCAGGAATATTTAAGACAGAAAAAGAATTTCGTACAAATTACATGGTAGCAAATAAACCTCGTGTGCCTGCTAATCGCGAGCGTATGAGGGATTTAATGCTAGATGCAATGATTCGTAATACTAGATCTATGGTGGATCTAAAGCTTCCTCCTAGACAGGCTATTACAATAAAACTAACTGCTAGTCCTGAAGAATCAGAGTGTTACCAAGAATTAAGTAGACTCTTGCAACAAGCTCACAAAGATGGCACAAATCGTATGGCACTGCGCCATTTACTCTCAGCCGCAGGTTCTTCACCCTCAGCAGCTACTACTGCAATTACTCGTTTTATTAGTAAAAAAGATATAGCTCAACCTTGGACTACTTTACATAAACGCTATCAATTACTTTTCCAAGGAATTAAAGAGTCAGCACTATTTGATTTACTAAAGCGAAACCCTGATGAAAAGAAAATGATCTTTGTTCACCATAAAGAAACTCTTGAACACCTAGACAAGCTTTTACAATCAAAAGGAATGGTGTTTTCTAAATTTGAAGGCACAATGAGCGGGCCAGAAAAAGATAGAGCTATTGAACGATTTGCCAGTGAAGTACCATTACTTTTATGTACTGAATCGGGAGGAGAAGGACGTAACCTACAATTCTGCAATACATTGATTAACTTTGACTTACCTTGGAATCCAATGGCAATTGAGCAAAGAATAGGGCGTATACATCGCATTGGTCAGACACGTCAAGTTTTTATCTTTAATTTGGTGGTATTAAACACTATTGAAGAATATATCCTAAGCATTTTAGATGAAAAGATAAACATGTTTGAATTAGTAGTAGGGGAAATAGGGTCAATACTTGGTGAAATGGATGAAGATCATGAGTTTGCAGAGATGATATTTAACACTTGGGTAGAAACTACAGAACAACAACGTCAGGCTAACTTTGATATTTTGGCTAAACGTTTACTAGAAGCAAAACTTGAGTATGAAAAGATTAAATCCTTTGATACAGAGCTATTTGGGGATGATTTTGAAGTTGGGTAAAAGCTATGGAACAATCAGAAACAGTATTAAAAGCATTTGTTAAACAACTTACAGAAGCTAGTGGTGCTTTAGTTGAAGAAATAGAGCCAAATGGGTTAGAAATTATTTCTACACAAGAATTACAACAAAAGTTGAAATTACCTGAGCTAACACGATTAGGTTTTGCTTTAGAAAGACCAAAAGGAGCAGAAAGAGTTGGCCTAGAAACTGAATGGCTAGAGCGTTTAGGAAGGCTTTTAGGACAAAAAGGACAATTTTTAAGATCTGTTGCTCCTCTATTAATACAAACAATGCCAACTCCATCAAACCCTGAGCGAATATTGGAACATAACTTAACCTTACAAAATGCTATTTATCGACTAGTAAAAGTAAGTCCAGCCTGGACACGCTATCTTATTTTTATCTTTCACTTTACAGCTTTTGCAGATGAAAAACGCGATGGTATTTTGCGTTTAGGAATTAACCTCTCAAATGGTAGTTTGATTGATAACTTTATTGAAACATTACTAGGAGAAATTACACAAAATAGCAATTTACTAGATGAAAGTATTAAGTTACCTCCTTTATGGAACACCAAACAGCTTAACTATTTTCTTGAGCAAGCATTACCTAGAGCAATTGACAGTAGCCTATCTCAATTTTTAGCTGGCTTAAAGCGTCGCCAAGAGCGAGACTTAGCACGTATTTATGATTATCATAAACAGTTGAGGCGAGAATCATTACTAAGAATGCGAAAACAGCCAACAGAAACAGAACAAGCAAAAATACAAGCAATAACTCGTGAGTATCAAGCAAAAATAGTAGACTTACAACAAAAGTATGACTTAAGAATAGACGTAGAATGGGTACAAACTTTAGAAGTAATTATGCCTGTGCAAAGATTTGAGCTAATAATCAAGCGTCGTAAAGGAGAACGCCATTTTCATTTGGATTGGAATCCGTTAGCCAAAAAACTAGAATCTGCCCCTTGTGAGTATAGTTATAGTCTAGAGGGCAAGAGAATGGTATGTGACGATGCTTTACACATTGTCAGTGAGTTAGCACATAGGGATTGTGCTAACTGTGCAAAAGCTTATTGTCGCGCTTGTCATTTGCTTAAATGTCCTAAATGTGGAAAAAGCAAGACTTAAAACATATTAAGCAACTTAGTTTTACAGAAAATTAATTATCAAGTCCTATAAAAACTTAAAATGATAACCG
>JAHFUF010000681.1 GCA_023265235.1 Blastocatellia bacterium | reverse complement strand
AACCAATTAATAGAAGATCATAAAGGGAAATCAGTTTATTTCTTTATAAGGCATTTGACTGATATAGGTTACTTTTCTTGTTTACATGCTCTTTCACAACTAAGCCAATATAATATTGGGCTTATTGCTTGCTCTCAGACCAATATAGGTTCTTGGTTAGATCGTTATGACGAAATGGCTACTAAAGATATTTTAGCGGCTTTCCACACAAAGATATTTTTGGAAGAACGTCCTTATACTAAGTTTTCTAAATATCTTCCTTTCAACCAACAACATTTAGAGCAAACTGACTTAAGCTTTTTCTTAGATAGGAATTGTAAGGAAAATCTTGTTTTAATCAATGGTCAAGCTCCTTTTCAGACACATCGCCCAGCATACAAGGACGCGTGATCCTTATGTTACTTAACTCCTATAACTCCAACTCCAATAATTCCAATAATCTCAGCCTCCAGAATAGGAATAAATCAAATGAATAGAGAACTGGCAAAACCAATAATATTCTTTATTTGCTTAGGTTTAGCAGCAATGATGATGCTCTCACCTAAAAGCCTAACAAGCCCTATATTTTTAGCTGTTAGTGCTGGGGCGGTAGGATTAATACTATTTCTTTTTGTTATTAGTCGTAGTGGTGTACCTAACTCAGAGCTACATGGTTCGGCTCGTTGGGCTTCTACTGAGGATCTTGTGAAAAAAGGACTGCTTGTAGATAACACTGCCCATCCAATAGCAGGCAGTTTGATATTGGGTCCCGCTCCTAATAATCCTACTAAAAGATTAGACTTACCTCTAGATTTAACGCTACGCCATCTACTTATTTTAGGCTCTACTGGTAGCGGTAAAGGTAGAGGCTTTTTCCTTTGGCAACTACCTAATTTTAATGGTAGTTTTGTTTACTGTGACCCTAAAGGCGAAGGTTGGCAATTAGCTAGTGGCTATAGAAAACATAGTTGGAGGTTTGCTCCACGTCAGCCTGATAATAGTAGTTGTTTTAATTGGATACCTTTGTGTGGAAACGATCCTCACTTATGCTTAACCTTAGCCCAAGCAATTATAATGAGTAGCGGTGGAAGTAGTAGCCCTGAGGCTCAGTTTTGGGTTGATGCTGGCTCACAGTATTTAGCCGCTCTATTTGCTCACACATCTACATTTGATACCCCTACACCAGCAGCAGCTTATGACTTTGCCACTACTTATACTGGTGAAGTATTACTAGAGCAACTACTAAAATCAACTAATCCTATTGCTCGTCAATATGCCACTCTTTTTAGTGCTGCTGATTCAAAGCTACGTGGTAATGTGATGATTGGTGCTAATGCTAAACTCATTTGGTTAGCAGATGAGAAAGTCAGACGTTTTACCTCTGCTAGCCTAGAACCACCTGATTTTGGCTTACTTAGAAAGAAGAAAATAGGTGTTTATTGGGTACTATCAGAAAAAGATGTAACTCTACTTAAACCACTAAGTACGTTATTTTTCACCTTAATACTTTATCAATTAAAAGAAGCAGAAGGAAAAGTACCAATATGTCTATTACTAGATGAATTGGCTAATATTGGTAGAGTACCTAACCTAGAAGTAGAAATAACAATATTAAGGGGAAGAGGAATAGGGCTAGCACTAGGAGTACAATCACTAGAGCAACTAGACAATGTATATGGAAAAGACGCAGCCAAGGTAATAGCTGGTAACTGTATCAGTAAAGTAGTGTTAGGTGGGTTAGTAGACTATTACACAATCAAATATGTAAGCGACTTACTAGGTTCACAGACTATCTCTGAAGTAGCAACAAGTAAAAGCAAACAAGCAGGGTTATTTGGTAAAGTAACTACATCTGAGCAAATAGTTAAAACAGCTAGACCTTTAATGACCCCTGATGAAGTACGACGCATCCAAAAAGGCCAACAATTAGTGATTATTGACAATAACCTACCAATAATTAGCGGTCGTTACATCTACACCCATCCTGATAAAACCGCTACTGCTACTATTTTAGGCCAAGCTTTAACCCAAGTATTTCCTAAGATAGAAGCCGAGGCTAAAACTTACTATCCTGATAAACAAAAAGCTAATCGCAATAAACAATTTGCTAGAACTTAAACTTAAACTTAAACTTAAACTTAAATAATAGAAATATTGATGGTTATAGGAATAGAGATACTGAGATTATCGGGCTGTGAGGGGAAGAAATTAACATAAAACCCTTTAAGCCGCCTTAAAGTATCTATAGCTAGTAGGATCACTAACATTGATGTAAATATTAGGTTTTTGCCCTTCTTTAATAGCAGCAATACGTTTAATAACAGACTCAGCAAAAAGATGGCTATCCCTTTCCTGTATGGTTTGAATAAAACATAAGCGCATCAGTGCATCAGATTGCGCTCCTATTGCTTGACTACTACTTTCCCAGCGAACAACTGTTGATTCTGATATTTTTAGTAGTTTAGCCCAATCTTTTACCTTATACCCTAGTTCGGTTCTCAAGAATCTTGTTTCTGCTCCAATAAGTGGAGTGTCAGAAAGTGCTACGGCTAATGCCATTAGTTTATGTACTTGCATTATACGTGGAATTACTGGTGATTTCTCATTACATTGCTTACATACTCTTACTTCTATATTCTCTAAATATACATTGTCTAACCCAGATTCTTTATAATGATAAGTTTGTCCTAATAAAATCTCTGTTTGCCCTCCACATATATCACAATTAAAATACATTTTATTTACCTCTAAATATTTACTTGTTCATTAGCATTAAAATACTGTTACTACAATTAAATGTAGTTCATCAACGTAAATAACTGTTATTACTGTTAGCTCGTCGCCAATGTTATCGATACCCTCAACTCGATATTTCCAGTTTTTGTAATTTTCGTCCCACTCAGCTTCTCTTTTAATTTCCCCATCCCATAAAACTTTTATGATTTCTGTTGGCCTAATATTACGTGCTGGCATTGAATCTCTTTTGCAATGCCCAGAAAACTCTACTTTGCCATATTGTACTATTTCCTTAACTGCTTTCTTGGCCTCTTCTTTTGTTAGTTTGTTGGGTTTATTCATTAATCTTAATCTGTTTGGAGTTTTATTACATAATATAATATATTATTTTATTGATAAAATATCAATATTTCTGATTAATTATTAATATTTCAAATTATAATGGCTATGAAAATGTTGCCTAATGAGATATAAGACTTAAGAGAAACGAGGCTATAAACTAATTTATGAATATTCGCAAATTGCATAGAGTAGTAGGAATTATAATGTTGCTTCCCTTATTTGGGTGGGCTATCACAGGATTTATCTTTTTTGTTAAACCAGGATAT
>JAHFUF010000680.1 GCA_023265235.1 Blastocatellia bacterium | reverse complement strand
TTTTTCTTACACCTTCTTTGTTAATTTTTCTTTAGGTAAACAGCTATTCCTCTTTCTTGCAATCTTTACTTCCGTTAAACTTTGGCTTATAAATTAGTCATAAACGGGTATTGCTCCCATAGACAAAAGGGAATGATTGTTTTATAATGGATAAAAAACAAGAAAAATAAATAAATAATTATTGATAAGTATCCAATTATAGTGATGATATGAATAGCTTAGAAAAAGCCCGAGAAATATTTCAAAGTTATGAAGGAATGTTAAGGACAAAACAAGTCTTGGAGCTAGGAATACACCCACGAACACTCTATCAACTAAGGGATAAAGGGGAAGTTATAGAGCTAAGTAGAGGACTCTATAGGCTCAATAATATGGAGTTACTAGCAGAACCAGATTTAGTAGTAGTGGCAAAGAAAATACCAAAAGCAATAATGTGTTTAATAACTGCACTTTCTCTGCATGAAAACACAACACAAATACCAAGCCAAGTATATCTAGCTATATCAAGCGAACAAACATACCCTATTAAACTGGATTATCCACCAATTAAAGTATTTCATTTTTCTGCAAAAAGTTTTAATGAAGGAATAGAAAAAATCAGAATAAATGAAGTAGAAATAAAAGTATATTCTTTAAGTAAAACGATAGTAGATTGTTTTAAGTATAGGAATAAGATAGGAATAGATGTAGCAATAGAAGCATTAAAACTAGGTCGTGAAAATAAAAAAGTATTAATTAAAGATCTACTTTATTATGCAAGGCTGTGCAGAGTGGAAAAAGTTATGATGCCATACCTTGAAGCAATAGGGTAAAAAATAAGGATGAAAATAATGAAAGACAAACTAATAAAAAACGTATCAGCTTCTGTATTAGAAAGGCTGCTAAAGCATTCTAAAAAGGAAAATATTTCTTATCAACAGGTATTACAAAGCTACTTAATGGAAAGGTTTCTTTATAGAATGAGTCAATCAAAGTATCAAGAAAAATTCATCTTAAAAGGAGCATTGTTACTAAGAAGCTGGCAAGGAGAAATAGGAAGAGCAACCAAAGACATAGATTTATTAGCAAGAGTAGAAAATAGCTTAGATAATTTAACAGTTATTATTAAAGAATGCTTATTACAAGAAATAAAAGATGGAGTAAATTTTGAATGTGATAGTGTTAAAGCAACAGAAATAGTAAAGGATGCAAAATATCAAGGGGTAAGAATAAATGTATTAGCAAGTATAGGAAGTGCAAGACTATCGCTACAAATAGATTGTGGGTTTGGAGATATAGTAGTGCCAAAAGCTAAGTGGATAGACTACCCAGAGCTACTAAACTATGGTCAGCCAAGACTTTTAGGATATAGCTTAGAAAGTGTAATAGCCGAGAAGTTTCATGCAATAGTAGATTTGGATTTGGCTAATAGTAGAATGAAAGATTTTTATGATATATGGTTATTAAGGGAAAATAACAAATTTGATGGTAAACAATTAGCAAAAGCAATAGAAGCAACGTTTGAAAATCGACAAACGTTATTGCCAAAAGAAACGCCATTAGGACTAACAGAAAGTTTTTGGAAAAATGATAATAAAATCAAACAGTGGAAAGCATTTTTGCAGCGAACAAAGTTAAAAGTAAGAGAGCTTACTTTTGAGGAGACGATAATAAAAGTAAAGGATTTTTTGTTACCATTAATCAAGATACAATCTAAAGGAGAACAAATTGAATTATATTGGGAACCATCAATAGGTTGGGTTGATATAAAGAGGGAAAAGAAAGATTAATTGAGCAATGACAGTATAGATTAGGGGGAAAGTAATAGTAGATGGGAAAAAAAGGAAATATTGAGCAAAACAATAAAGATAATAGCTTGTATGTTTGGGCAGTAATGGTTATTCCAATTATTGTTGTGATAGGATTTGCTCGTACTTACTATTTGAAAGGATTTTTTGGCACTCCTGCATTACCAGGACTAGTTGTACACCTTCATGGAATAGTAATGACTTGTTGGGTGATTCTTTTTGCAACACAAGTATTAATTGCCAAAAAGAGTATTAAACTTCACAAACGTTTGGGTTTCTTTGGAGCGGGTTTGGCTACATTAATGTTGTTAATAGGCATTGCGACATCTATTGCTGCCACTGCAAGAGAAAATTCAGTAGAAGCACTAAAGTTTCTTGTCGTTCCTTTGGGAGATATTTTAGTTTTTATAAGCCTATTTGCAATTGCTTTTTACTATCGGAAGATTGTTGAGTGTCACAAACGGCTAATGTTACTTACTACTGTAAGCCTTCTCTCTCCAGCTATTGCCCGTATACCATTAAGCTTTATAGAGACAGGAGGAGCAGTAGTATTTTTTGGATTAACAGATATATGTGTGTGTGTTTGTGTTATTTTTGACACTATTAGACACAAGAAATTGCATATTGGGTTTGTGTGTGCTGCTCTATTGATTGTTCTATCACAACCTTTGCGTTTGATGTTGGCAGAGACAGAGATTTGGTTAAGACTAGCAACTTGGTTGGTTAGGTTTTAATTTTTTCTTTAATCTGTTTTTTCTTTAATCTACCTAGGTAATTTAATACTGCAAAATCTATTAGAAGGAGAGTTTTCTAATAATAAATATTGCCAAAAATAGACCTAATATAGTCCATTGCGGCCAGTTTAGTTTAGCTAAGAAAAGGGCTTCACGAATACACCAAAAGTTTAAGTCTTGATAAGGAGTATGTACACAGCGAGCGTCAAAGATATTAGGGACTCCAGCTAGTTGAAAAATTCTTATTGCACGTCTTTGATGAAAAAAACTTGTTACTAGAGCTACAGAGTTAAAGCCTTGTTGTTGACAGATTAATTTTACTTGTGATGATTGTTGAGCAGTAGAAGTAGTTATATTTTCATACAATATGTCTTTTTCTGGAACACCATGGTTAATTAAAAAGTTTTTACTTACTTGTGCTTCTGAAGGAGGGTATTTACCTATGCCACCAGTACAGATAATTTTAGGAGCAATTTGCATTTTATAGAGTGATACGGCTCTAAGTAATCTATCTGAAAGGACTGGTGAAGGTTGTCCTTGAGGCCACACGGCAGCACCTAAAACAACAATGCAATCAGCTTTTGGGACTAGTGGAGCAAAGTTTTTACTACGTATATCAAAAAAATAATAAGCTAGATTAATTACTAGAAGTATAGAAATAGAAGCTAAAATGGTAAGAGATTTTATAATGTTAGGATAGGCTAAGAACTTCATTGGAGATTTCCTAAAGGGTAAATTCATCGAAGTTATATTAATACTAGAAGGGAACATTTCTTTTGTGGGTAGCACCAGGAATTTTAGTCTTTAGCCA
>JAHFUF010000679.1 GCA_023265235.1 Blastocatellia bacterium | reverse complement strand
TAAAATGCAGTTTACCTAGCAGTTCCACAATTTCAGGATGCACACCTTGTAAATTAAACTCTAAAACAGTTTCTTTGCCATATTCAGAAATTGCTTCCTCAATTTCTTTTTCGCACTGTGCAACAGTTTCTTCAATACGTGTTGGATTAATACGACCATCGGCAATTAAACGCTCTAAGGCTCTATGCGCAACTTCACGTCTAATTGGGTTAAAACCAGATATGGTAATAATTTCAGGCGTATCACCTATTACAAATTCCATACCAGTTGCCATTTCAAGTGCTTTAATGTTACGACCCTCTTTGCCAATAATTCGGCCTTTCATGTCGTCATTGGGAAGCTGTACTGCTCCGGCAGTATGCGGCGTTACCAAATCAGCCACATACCGTTGCATGGCTGTAACCAACACTTGAGTTGATTTTTCCTTAGCTACATGTCGTGCTTCGTCTTCTACTTTTTGGATCCATTTATTATTAGCTAAATGTACCTCTCCTTCCAGAATTTCCAGCAAGGCTTTTTTAGCTTCTTCGCTCGTCATACGACTAACTTGTTCTAATTTAGTGATTAGGTCAGCATAAAGTGTTTTTAATTTAGTTTCACTAGCATGCAAGGAATCTTGCTTGCGCGACAATTCGCGTTCTTTATGCTGCAGCTCATAACGAAAATCTTCTAAACGCTGTTCACGTTTAGATAAATCATCAAATTTATCATTAATTTTTTTATGAGTTTTATCAATTTCGGAACGTTCCTTACGAATCTCATCCTCAAACTCACGGCGCTTGCCATAAAGCTCATCTTTGATTTTTAAGGAAGCTTCCCTTTGTTCAGTTTCAATTTTATGTTTTAATTCACCAAGCTTACGCTTAGTATTGGCTAAAGCCTCTTGGGAATTGCGATACTGCCAAATAGAAAAAGCCAACATGGCCACTCCAGCTACCAGCATCAGTATTCCAACAATACTGACTCCTAACATTTCTATTTCCTATCTTTTATAGTCAAAAAATTTTAAAACTCAAAATCCTTAAGGAAAGGATATCACCAAAATCGCGACAAACTAAATAAATTTTCGTTTAAGACCATTAGAACCCTTTCGGGTCCTAATAAGAATCTCGATCTTCAACAAAAAATAAGTGATAGAAAACAGAATAGACTAGAGCTATAGATTTTTATTAACTAGATTAATCAAATTTTCACAAGCCCTACTATAACTAGCAGTATCATCTTCTAATTTGCGCTGACTGGTTGCAAACTTCAATGCCGCAAGCACTGCTATCTTTTTAACGTCAGATAGGCCGGTGCGTCTGGCAATTAGACGCATCAGCTCGTCAACCTGTTTGGCAACTTCAAGAACTTTTTCTTCCGACTCATCACTAATAACACTATAGGACTCGCCATACAAAAGAACTTCGATTCGCTTTGCTTCGTTCATGCTTATTCCATGACGCCTTCAACAAGAGCCTCTATATTCTTGATCAGACCGCTAACCGCCAATTTAGTTAATTCTTTTTCTTGGCTTAGAACTTCACGATCTTTACGAGTGAGACCCTCTAGCAGGGACAACTGTTCACAAAGCGTTTCTTTTTCCGCAACTAGCGTAGCATTTTCTTTTTTTAGCTTGTTAACTAGCCCGATCAGCTCTGATATCTTGTTCTCTAATACTGCTAAAGCTTCCATCAATCTTCTCCTCTATTGATTAACTGTGCTTAAACTATAAATCCAGAAGGTATCCTATCACATATTAGTTCATCACAGTCAAGCATAATCTATTTTTTTGCTAAAGATACGAGCCTAGCAAAAACATCCGGCTCATATATAGCCAACTGACTCAACATCTTACGGTTTAAAAGAACTTTTGCTTCTTTAAGTCCATTAATTAACCGACTATAAGACGTCTCATGTTGTTTAGCCGCTGCACTAATTCTAGTTACAAACAAAGAGCGCATATCCCTCTTTTTCAGCTTGCGACCAGTAAACGCGCTAGCCATCGCCCGCAGTAAAGTCTCTTTTGCTTTAGTGAAAACGTTTTTCCGCAAACCCCAGAATCCCTTAGTCTGCTTTAATAAACGTTTATGTCTTTTTTTGGTTACCGTACCACGTTTTACTCTAGACATTATTAAACAACCTTTAACTTATAACTTAACTATATGGCAATAAACAATTGAATTTACGTTTGTCTCCACTAAACAGGTAATTTTTTCTGCGCAAATTACGTTTAGTTTTAGCGCTTTTCTTAGATAACAAGTGTCGACGAAAAGCCTTAGCATGCTTAATTTTACCAGTTCCGGTTCTACTAAAACGCTTTTTAGCAAGAGACCTTGTTCTCATTTTTGGCATAATATTAACTTTCTAAAAACTCATTTTCCTTTTATATAATACACTTTTGACCAGAAACTTCCAGCCCTAGAGTCGGCTTCGCTGATTAAATTAGATTCGCCAAAACGATCAACCAAGACTGAGTGGACACGGTCAAACAACTCCTTGCCAAGCTCATCCTTATTGGTATTTTCACGACCACGGAACATAGCCGTAACCTTAAGTCGCTTGCCTTCATCTAGAAATTCCGTACCCTGCTTTAGCTTAGTGTCAAAATCATGCACACCAATCTTTGGCCTGAGCTTTATTTCTTTAATCTTAATTTGCTTCTGTTTTTTCTTAGCATCTACAGACTTTTTCTTCTTATCATATTGTAACCTGCCAAAGTCCATAACTTTAGCAACAGGCGCATTTTCACTACCTACATCGGAAATCAAAACCAGATCCAACCCAGCTTCATCTGCAATCGCCAAGGCTGCCGCTCTCGAAATTACCCCCAAATTTTGACCATTATGATCGATCAGCTGTAGCTGATCCACTCTGATTCGCTCATTAATTATGGGCAACGCCTTATTTGTTTTAGTAGGACCTTTCAACCTTGATCTCCGTTAGTTTCATGTTTAACTTCTTCCTGCATTTTTATATAAACTTGCTCAAGAATCTGATCACAAACTTCCTTGTTTTCTTTTAAATATTTCAAAGCTTGCTCCCGACCCTGAGCGACTTGATTGCCATTAAAAGCTAACCAAGAACCTGACTTCACCACCACCTGATAAGCAATTGCTGCATCCAAAAGGTCTAGCTCTGGGCTAATTCCCTCGTTAAAAAGCAAATCCAACTCCACCGTTTTAAAGGGCGGTGCCATCTTGTTTTTTACAACCTTAATTGATACACGATTACCAAAATGCACTTCATCTTTTTTAAGACTACCAATCCTACGCACATCCAAACGCAGCGAAGCATAGAATTTTAACGCATTACCACCAGTGGTAGTTTCTTTATTGCCGAAAGCCAAGACTC
>JAHFUF010000678.1 GCA_023265235.1 Blastocatellia bacterium | reverse complement strand
TAAGATTGGGCTTGTATCTGCATCTTCACTACGATAACTAGCAATTAGGAGCATTGCTGGTGGTTCAGGAGGTCGAAGGATTTCACTAAGCAACACCGCACTATCAGTGTCACCCCATTGCAAATCATCAATAAAAACCACTAGATCTCGTTTATCTGCTAGCCTAGCCAGTAGTTCTCTTAGTGCCGCAGAAGCTCGTCGCCTTAGTTCTTGTACATTAGGTATTTCTAGAACACGTTGTTTAGCTGAAGCAATAGCTAGTACCTGTTTGAGTACAGGAAAAAGACGAACCAAAGCAGACATATCACGAGGAAGCAGAGCTTCTACTTCCATAGCTGGAAGGCGTTTTAAGTATTGGCTTAAAGCATCAATAACACTGTCAAGAGCTTTATAAGGCACGTCTTCTTGTCCATAGCAACGCCCTGTTAGGACTACTAGGTTTTGTTCGCTTTGCTGTAATTCTTCTAAAAAGTGGTTAACTAAAGCAGTCTTACCTATTCCTGCATAACCTTCTACATAAACAGTTACGGCTGTACCAGACCCAACTGTATAAAAAGCTTCTTTTAAGATTTTTAATGGTTCTTGTCGTCCGCTTAAAGATAAACCTCGTGCAGCAAACGTACTAGGAACAAAAATCTCTACTTCATTTTTTCCTAATCTTTGTAAAACGTCTTTACCTAAAGGGCGAAGTTTAGGATCTCTATATAATAAATCTTGGCATAAACGGTTTAAGTCAGCAGGAATATTTCTAACTAGTTCTCCAGGCGGAGGAGGGTCAGTGTTTTGTCGTTTTACCAAAATATCTACTAATGAGCCTGTAAAAGGGACTTTACCTGTTAAGGCTTCATAGAGTATTACTCCTACACTATACCAATCAGAGGCTTTTGAAACTGCTAGGTTTGTTCCTTGCTCAGGAGACATATAAGCAGGAGTACCAACAATATGCATACTTTCATGAGTCCCTTTTGCTGCAACTTCTACAGCTAAGCCTAAGTCTAGAATTACTACTCGTCCTGCTTGTGTAACTAGTACATTAGAAGGCTTTAGGTCTCTGTGTAATTTTCCTGCTTCATGTAAAGAAGATATTCCTTCAGCAAGTTGACCTAAGGCTGCTCTTAGGCGACCTTCATCTAAAGAAAAGTCCAAAAAATGAGAATCTGACGAATCTCCTAATATTTTTTGTGCTATAACTTCATAAGTTTGGGTTTCAATTTGTCTATTTGTTATTGTTGCTTCACGAGGGATTTTCAAAGTAGGCTCAGCATTTCTTTGTGTAATAAGCTCTTCTAGATCAGTAGCACGAACGGTTTTTGCGTTAGCAATATAGTCTATATCTTCTTTGCTTTTACCCCAAACATATTCTAAAAAATTAACCCCTTTGACTAATTCCATGGTAAAAAACCACTGCTCTCCATCAGACATTAATTCATATAGAGAAACCAAATTAGGGTTATGGATATCTGCTAGGACGCGAAATTCCTGTTTAAACCTATAAAGTGAATCTGCATCGGTTTGATGAAGGGTTTTTAGAGCTACCACGGTTTTGCGCTCTTGATCAAAAACTTGATAAACACTACCAAAGCCACCTGAACCAAGTTGACGTTGTAGTTGAAAGCGTGTTGTACCTTTAAATTCTGTTTGGGTAGACATGGGTTACAGTTTAGAATAAATAAACTTTTTAAAGCAGTAACCAACTTAGCAAGATACAATCTAGATGACAATATATTTTTACAGCACTACAGTGAATACGGCAGTTTTAGCAGTTTTTCCTACATGAGGTAAAGAGGCAAAAGCTTTGGTGGGTTAGGAAAACTTTCCGCCTTATATGAAAATAAAATCTTATGTTTTGAGATTTCTAAGTTTAGTCACACAAATAAGTTACTATCAAAAGTAACTAGCCTTTTTCGCATTGACAGCACTTTTAGTTTGGCTACACTAAAGTATAAGCCTAAAACATCAGATGCGGAGATAATAAGCTTGACAATAGATGAAATGCTCGATCGTTTAGAAGATGATATGCGCAAACTCCGAATAGAGTTTGATGTTTTTTTTAATGGTGGTTCTAAAAGACCCCCCTATGATACTAAAAACCGTGTTGAAGCCTTGATTAAGCGATTTAGCGATGATCGCAATGTAAATTTTTCTCAAAGATTTCGTTATAACTCTCTAGTAGCACGCTACACTTCTTTTCGGGAACTATGGCGACGAAATATGACAACATTAGAGGAAGGGCAAAACCTTAATGCCAAACTAGCAGGAACTTTTGCTGAGCGCCCAAGTAGTGCTGGTGGTAGTGGTGGATTTTCACCAATAACTCAAAAAACAGGATTTCGGCCAACTAGTGTTACTTGTAGTGATCCTCAACAAGAAGTCGACAAGGTTATTTCCCTTTATAATAGTGTAATTGATGCTAAGCGAGCGTGTGGTGAACCAACAGATAAACTTTCTTTTGAGCAATTTCATAAAATCCTTATTGTACAAAGCTCAAAGCTTAAAGCTCAGCTACAATGTCCTTCAGTTAGTTTTTCTGTAGAAATCGACCAAGGTCAGGTTAAGTTTAAGGCAAAAGGAAATCAATAATCAGTAGGAACGAGTCTTCGCTCTTTTATCTTTTAGCTTGTTAATATCAAAGTTTATCACTTAAAAACAAAAATCCCTGGCATCTCGGTAGTATGCCAGGGATTTTTATTAGCACTAAATTAAGTTAGGCTATTTTAATCACGTTTTCGGCTTGTGGGCCTTTAGGGCCTTGAGTAATCTCGAATTCGACCATTTGACCTTCATTTAAGGACTTGTAGCCGTCTTCTTTGATTGCGGAATAATGTACAAATACATCACTTCCACCGGGTTGTTCGATAAAACCATAGCCTTTGCTATTATTGAACCATTTTACTTTTCCTTGGGTTCTTGACATTGAAACTGCGTTCCTCCTCTGATAATACGTGTGGCACAAACTCTTCTGAAGAAGGTTCGGCGTGTTTGGTAGCAAATAGCTATTTTTTGGTGATAGCAAACTAATAGCCGCCAAAGAAAGCAATTCTTTCTTTAGCGGCTATTAATTACTTATTTCCGATATGATAGCGGTACTGCACAAAACAAACTACCTATAAAACCAATACTTTTGATGATAAAATCTGCGTCACACAACTTGGCGGCTATAGTATCTACTAAGGGGAAATATGTCAAGAAAAAAGTAAGCTATTTTTCCTATCTACTAGTATTTCTTAGCTGATACAAGCAAATATACTCCCTGTATGGGTAAATACTCGATCTGAAAAACAACAAAATATATTTGCTAACCACCCCAGCTTAATTTACTTTTTAATACACCAAAATAAT
>JAHFUF010000677.1 GCA_023265235.1 Blastocatellia bacterium | reverse complement strand
TGAATACTTATGCAAAACCTTTATAGTGGCATAAGCATCTATCATTGCTGTTGGCTCAGGCATAGTAACAACAACAACATCAGAAGCAGCACACAGAAAGTTAATAACATTACTACCAATTCCTGCTGGAGTATCTATAAGAATAAAATTAGTATTATTTTCTATTTCTTTTAGATCGCTTATTAATTGATTTCTTTTTGCTTGAGAGAGTTTTACTAGCCTTTCTAAGCCACTACTAGCAGGAATTAAACTAACATTTGGTGCAACTGGATAAATAATTTCTTTTAGTCTACGTTCTCCAGAAATTACATGGCTAAGATTATAAGTTGGAGTAACACCTAACAAAAGGTCAGCATTACCTAAGGCCAAATCAGCATCTAGAAGTGTAACAGAAAATCCTTCTAGTCCTAGTTCAAGTGCAATATTAACAACAAAATTGGTTTTTCCTACTCCACCTTTACCACTAGTTACAGCAATTACATGGCTATTATTTTTGTTTTCTTCAACCTTGCTAATGATCTTTGGTACTGAAGATATTGAACCATAAGACAAATGGTTATCTGGCAACTTTGCAGAAGATAAGTAAATTTCCATTTCTAACCTCTTTAATTGAAAGTGCGTTAGGTATAATTAGGCCGCCATTGCCGATAGAAAGCCTTTTAGCACATTGGAAGCAAGGGAACTAGCAGTAGCTATTTCTAGGTCGTCTGGCACTCTTTGACCATTACATAGATAAGCTAGAGGGAGTTTTGCATCCATTGCAATTCCTATGGCTGCTCCAGGACGTGTTGTTTCATCAAGCTTTGTTATAATTAGTTGATCTGGCCTATAAAGACCAAATTTTTTGATTGCTATTTCTGCGTCTAATGGGTGAGTAGTGGCTTGTAGGACTAAACACTTGAGTAAATCACAATCATTACGTAAATAGCTAGAAAACTCCATTTGATCAGCCAAATCATTAGGGCTACGACCAGCCGTGTCAATTAATACTAAAGCTTTACCAGCAAAGCGGCATTTAAGTGCGTTAAGTTCTACGGCTGAGCGAGCAACATGAAAACCTGCTCCAATAATTTCTGCATAACTTTTTAATTGCTCAACAGCAGCAATTCTATAGGTATCTAAGGTTATTAATTCAACTCTTTGTTGTGCTCGCAAACTAGCAAAAGCAGCTAATTTAGCTATGGTTGTGGTTTTCCCTACTCCTGTTGGGCCAACAAAAACTACTCCTGAAGGCGTTCCTGGTGAACCAATATCTAAGGACAAAATATCTTCAGCAAAAAACATTTTTTCCCTAAGTATTTGAGATAGACCTAGGTTTGCTACTTTTATTGTATCCCCATCAATATAACCCTGTTTACTAGCAAGCGTAATAACTGCTTCTATAGCACGCCGTGCTAGCTTTGGCTCAACACTAGCGTTCATTAATGCCATATATGCTTCATAATATGGGCTTTCACAGAGTTGTGCTGAATAGCTATTCTCTTCAAAGTGCGGTTGTTTAATACTTGAAAATTGATTTGTTGCTAGGGAAAATTTTATCTCTTTCATTTCTGCTTGTAGTCGCTTTAATTCGTTTAATAACAAATTATTAGACTCAGAAAAAAATACTCCGCTATTTTCATTGCTATTATTAACAGCAGAAAGATGATTTTTCTTTTTTGCCACTCTAGCAGTAACTTGAGGAACTTCTGTAGCTGCTTCTATATTGTTTCCTCTTATTTGGCTCATAATGCTAGAAAAAGATTCTTCTTCATGTCCATATGCTAAAGCATATGCCCTAGCAGCCAATTTAGGGCTAATCATTTCATTATCAGTCGCTGAAACTGTTGATTCTTCTGCTTTAGTAGTTGAAGTTATTGTTGGGAGGCTTGGGCTAGTTGGTGTTTTTTTGAAGATTGATAATAAATTATTATCTTTTGTTTTATTTTGCTCCAAAACAACACTAACCTCTACCATTTCCTTAGTACCAAAGCCAAACATTCCTCCAACACGTACTTGTTTATGTCCAACAACTAAAGTATTTTCTCCTAATTCTTGCTTAATCTTTTCTAAAGCTTCACGTAAAGTGGGGGCGAGATATTTTTTTATATTACCCATAAAGCCAATCAACCTTTCTTGGAGAAGATATTTATCAAAACCGCTATTAGAAAAAATTATTAATCTGCGATTTGAAAAGTATTGTTAAAGTATTAAAACACTTAGTTGTACTTAAGCTGTATCTAACTACTTATAGAAATCATTGGAACGTCAAATCGCAGATTAAATAAGGGTTTCAATTTTATGAGCAAGCTTTAACATTTCGCTGATATGGTTAGCAAACTCTGTGCCTTGAGAAACCATTTAGTAAATGAGTGTGCCTATTATTAATTTTTATTAATTTAATATATACATGGGATTTGCTGCCAGGGCTGTTTAATTGTCTTAGGTTGTCTTAAGCCGCGTTAGACCTCTGATACTAGCCCAGTCCTTTAGGGCTGGGAACTAGGCTTAATTTTTTGCTAATAATTTTTGCTAATGTTTAGCTGATAATTGACCGAAGAGAATTGAGTAACCAAAGTTTAATTTGTCAATAACTGTCAAAAACTCGACACTCTGACTATTAACTGACACAATTTCGACAGCAAAAAGTTATTTACTCTCCTTTTTCTCAACATTTTGCATTCAAAAACAAAAATCAACCCCTTCACCATTAAATCTAAAGAGCTAAAGTCAACTATCTCCATAGGCACAGCGTTTGCTAAAAGCCTTCGCAAAGCCTTTACGAGGTAATAAAAATGATTAATGGCAATGATCAAATAACACAATTACTCAATTCTTTTTTAGACATTCAAAGCCGAAGAACTCAGTTAGTAGCAAGCAACCTAGCTAATGCTGATACCCCTGGTTTTGCTGCTAAAGAATTAGATTTTAATGAGTTTTTGCATGAAGCTGCCCAAGAAATAATTAATCCAAACAATAATTTATTACCTAAAGCTCAAATGCAGATAGTTAACCAACTAAATACCCCTATGGGCATAGATGGCAATAATGTAGATACTGGAAAAGAAATGTCTTCATTGGCTGATGCAGGTATGCAATATATGACTGGAATTCAACTTCTACAATCTCGCTGGCAAATGATCCGCCTAGCAATTAGAGAAGGCAAATAATTATGTCACTCACAACAATTTTTCAAGTCTCATCCCAAGCAATGACAGCACAAAGAGAACGATTAGAAGCTTCTGTTGGCAATCTAGCCAATGCTAATACTACACGAACATCAACAGGTGGTGCTTATCAACGTAGAAATGTTGTTTTTCAGGCTGTTACAGTAGACCCCACATCTGAAAACAAACTCTTTAAC
>JAHFUF010000094.1 GCA_023265235.1 Blastocatellia bacterium | reverse complement strand
TGATTTTGTGACACTTGATTTAACTGTGCTAGATAAAAAAGGGAGCCTTGTTTCTGGATTAAACTATCAGGATTTAAAAATTTATGACAACAAAGTAGAACAGCAAATAGAGTTTTTTACTCAAGAAAGTGTGCCAATCAGTTTTGGGCTTGTTATTGATACTTCTGGCTCTATGCGGTTTAAGCTTCCAATGGTAATAACTGCTGCTAAGGAAATGATTAAACGTTGTAAACCAGGTGATGAAGTTTTTATTATAAGTATGAAAGACAGCCAAAATATTCAGCTAGTTCAACCTTATACAGAGGATTTTATAGGTGCTAGTAATAGTTTAGATAAATTTACTCCTAGTGGTGGAACAGCCCTTTTAGACGGTATTGCAGACGCTACAAAGTATGCAGGAGAAAAAGGTAAGAATCGACGTAAGGCGTTAGTCATAATGTCTGATGGAGATGATCGCGCTAGTACCATTGAGCGTGAACAGTTAATCGCTCAGCTAAGAGCTATAGACACTCAGGTTTACTTACTAGGATTTCCACAAGGTTTTGTTACTCCAGAAGGAAAGTTTATTGATTATACTTTGCCAAAAGCTAAAAAATTGCTAGAAAAAATAGCTGAAGAATCAGGAGGAGAAACTTTCTTTCCTACTTCCATGACAGAAATTTTACCCATTTTGGAAAGAATTTGTGTAGACTTAAGAACCCAATATACAATTGGTTACTACCCAAAAGATCCTTATGATGGTCGTTGGCATAATTTAGAAGTTAAGTTAACAGATAAAAAGAATAAATATACTATTCGGACTAGAGCAGGGTATTTTGCTAAAAAAAAGACATAGAAAAATAATTTTATAAACCTTCAATCTTTTATCGCCCTGGAGGGGCGTTTGAAAATAGCCCAGTACTTTAGGGTATTAAAAAATTATGGCAAAAAAAGGGAATATATTAGTTATTGATGATGAAGAAATTATGCGCGATGTGCTAGAGAGCCTGCTTTTTCAAGAAGGCTACCGTATAGATCTAGCAAAAACTGGGGAAGATGGGTTAGAACGCTACCAGCAAAAGCCTTATGACATTGTGTTATTAGACGTTTCTATGCCTGGAATGGGAGGCATAAAAACCCTAGAAGCCCTGTTAAAAACCGATCCAGAAGTAGTAGTAATAATGATTACAGCTTATGCTACTTTTGAAACTGCTGTTGCTGCTTGGCAACAAGGGGCCTTTAGCTGTATTCGTAAGCCTTTTGAAAATGAACATATCTTACGCACTGTCGCTAGCGGTATTGGTCGTAAACGAAAAGACGAAGAACGTCGTGAGTTAAAAAAAGCTCTAAAACGTACTTCGCAAAAAAGTGAAATTATTGCTCGTAGCAAAAAAATGCAGTCGGTTTTAGAGCAAATTGAGCTAGTAGCACCAGCACGAACCACTGTATTAGTGCAAGGAGAATCTGGTACAGGTAAGGAACTAGTAGCCCGTGCAATTCATTTTGCTAGCCCAAGGGCAGAACATGGACAATTTGTTACTGTAAATTCTGGCAATATTCCTAATGAATTATTAGAATCAGAACTCTTTGGACATACGCGAGGTGCTTTTACTGGTGCTGTAGCAGCTAAAAAAGGGCTTTTTGAAGTTGCTGATGGAGGCTCTGTTTTTTTAGACGAAATAGGTAATATTTCTCTAGAGATTCAGTCTAAATTGTTACGAGTAATCCAAGAAAAAGAATTTATTCCTTTGGGTGATACTCATACACGTAAAGTAGATATTCGTATTATAACTGCGACTAACATAGATTTACGTCAAGCTGTAGCAGATGGACGGTTTCGCGAAGATCTATATTATCGCCTTAATGTTATTTCAATAGACCTACCGCCTTTACGTGAACGAACAGAAGATATTTTACCTTTAGCACAATATTTTATTAATAAGTATAACAAAGAAAATCAACGTAATATTGATGAAGAGATTAAACCAGAAGTATTAGCTGCATTAGAGGCTTATTACTGGCCTGGTAACATACGAGAATTAGAGCATGCTATTGAACGCGCAGTTGTTTTGTCTAGGGGTAGTACTTTAGGGCTAGAATGTTTAAGGCCAGAAATTCTTAACCCACAGCTTTCTTTAGCAAATAACGGGGGACGAGGATTTTTTGGGCAATTTGATATGGTGCATGGTGTTTCTTTCTATGATGAAGTGGCTCGTTTTGAGGTTTCATTAATTAAACAAGCCCTAGAACATACAGGAGGGCATCAAAGCCGTGCGGCCAAATTGCTAGGATTAAATGCTACTACCCTCAATAGTAAAATAAAAACTTATAACATACGGTTCTAACTGTTTATAAATATGGAGGATTTGCTATGCCACATATTAAAGTCAATGGAGCTAATATTTACTATGAAGAGCAAGGTAGCGGCACAGAAACAATAGTTTTTGCTCATGGGCTACTTTGGAGTAATCGTCTTTATGATAATCAAATTGTTGCATTAAAAAAACAATATCGTTGTATTGCATTTGATTTTCGAGGACAGGGACAAAGTGAAGTAACGAAGTCAGGCTATGATATGGACACGCTTTGTGAGGATGCTGTAGCCTTGATAAAAGCGTTAAACGGCAGCCCTTGTCATTTTGCTGGCCTTTCAATGGGTGGATTTGTTGGAATGAGAATAGCTTTTCGCTACCCAGAATTACTTAAGTCACTTATTTTATTAGACACCTCATCTGACCCAGAACCAAAAGAAAACTTGGGTAGATATCGCTTGCTCAATCTCATTGCTCATTATTTTGGCTTACGTATGCTGACAGGACAGGTTATGCCTATTATGTTTGGGACATCATTCCTAAATGATCCTTTAAGAAAAAAGCTTAAGCAAGAACTAAAAGCAAAAATTGCTCAAAACCATCGCATAGGGATTTCAAGAGCAATAAAAGGAGTAATTGAACGTGCTGGAGTTTATCAGGAAATTAAAAATATAAAAACTCCTACTTTAGTAATGGTAGGCGATCAAGATATAGCAACTGTTCCAGCTAAATCAGAACGAATTCATGCTCAAATATCTGGATCAAAGCTAGTAGTTATCCCTGGTGCTGGTCATACAGCAACCATTGAAGAACCTGAGTTTGTTAATAAAGCTATAATTGATTTTCTTAATACCTAAAGGCAGTAAAATTCTATGGTAGACGAAGTAATAGAAAGCTATCGTGATAAACGCTGGCGTAGAGAACCAGACCAGCAAGTTGAGACTGTTACTGATGCAGAAAGCTTTATTGATTCAGTAGGTTTTGCTTACGCACTAACAGATATGCGTTCAGTTTGTCCCTCTCTTTATATTGCGGTTTGTGCTAGGCGTGATGCAAGAATGCCTAGAAATGTTCAAAAAGACCCAGAATCTTCACATACTTGGGTGCTCAAAGATCAAATGCTTAGGCGTGGTAGGGTGTTTTACGCTAAGCTTAATAATGGTCGTGCTACTTTTCTAGCTAAACGCTTGTTGCCTGCATTTTATAGTGTTTGGAGCGTCGTGCCTTCAGAAAAAAAACTCTCTCCAGAAGCTTTAGCAATCCTTGAAGTATTACGTAAAGAATGGGAGATGGCTAGCAGTGACCTAAGGCAAGCAGCCAAAATTAGCGACCGTAAGGTGTTTTCAAAAGCAATTGACCAGTTGCAAGCTTGTTTTAAGGTGATACCTTCAGATGTAGTTTATGTACCAAAATTTACTTATATTTGGTCATTGATAGAAGCACGCTTTGAGCCAGAACTGCTTCAACCTATGCCTAGAGAAATAGCATTACAAGAAATAGCAAAAGCCTATTTAACCAATGTTGGCGAAACTGCTTGTGGTGACTTAGCTCGTATTACAGGATTATCTAGAGTAGAGGCTGGCATTGGAAATCAAGCTTTGGTAGCGCAAGGTTACGCCACCAAATTAGCTGTAGGAGTCTACCGACTATCAAACCTTGAAATGTAGGGGCAAACACATAGGTTTGCCCTTCTTTATGTTTGCCTTTCTTTAGAATCAATATGTGTTTGCCCTTCTTTCTTTAGAATCAGCAATCCCTAGACACGATGATAATCTGGCCGCCATTTTCTTATCGCCTTCTTGATTTCACTACCTTTTGTTATTGTTTTAGACTTTATTTTTTCTATAAGCTCAGGTAAGTCTTCGTCTGAAGCAAACCGCAGTGCAATAAGCTGGCCTGTTGTTAAGGCTTCTAATTGTTTGGCAAAATCCTTTGGAAATACACGTTGGAAACGGAGTTGTTCTTCCAGACGAATCACCCTATCTTGTGCTTTGAGTGCGTTTATACGAATTAAAAAGCCTGCTACGATAAAAGCTATGGCTAAAAGCAGGTTTTCTCCGTTTTGCCATCCTGGGTCGAGAATAAGAGCTACAAGAGTCCAAGCAAAATGAATCGCAAAAACTGGCATAACAAAAAAGTGAAAAGGCTTGTGCCACCTAACATGATTTGCATAACTTTGTTGCTGTCTTTCCATACAAAAAACCTTTCTAATTAATATAATAAAAAATAATTCAAAAATAAATCCACTAATTTAACGCCCAGAGATAAATCACTGGGCTATTGTCAAATGCCCCTAGCAGAGCATTAAAGACCTAAGACCCCTTTAGAATCAATGGGTTACAAAGCAAATTCCATGTATATAAGTTTAACGTACTACAGAATACTGTCTTGGCATTTCTAAACTAGACTCTTCCCCAGGATTGGTAAAGCGATTGATTTCTAGCTGATATTGTTTGTCATAAAGCTGTTTGTAGCGTCCTTGAAGTGCAAGAAGTTCCTGATGAGTGCCGCGCTCAACAATTTCTCCATTCTCTAAAACTAGAATCTGATCAGCACTAACAATTGTGGAAAGCCTATGAGCAATGACAAATGTCGTTCTTCCCTGACGAAGTGAGCGTAAGCCTGATTGAATCAAAGCCTCGCTTTCACTATCTAAACTTGAAGTGGCTTCATCTAGAATTAAAATGCGTGGATTGGCTAGAATTGCTCTTGCAATAGCGATTCTTTGCCGTTGGCCACCAGAAAGCCTAACACCTCGTTCACCAACAATGGTGTCATATTGTTTATCAAAACTCTCAATAAACTCTGCACAATGAGCAATTCGGCTAACAGACTCAATTTCTGCACGTTGTGCATTTGGTTTAGAGAATGCAATATTTTCTGCAATTGTCCCGTCAAATAAAAAATTGTCTTGTAAAACAACCCCTAGGTGTGATCTATAATCTCGCATTCGTAAACTAGACATTTCTTTGCCATCAACAGTAAGGCTTCCAGACTGTGGTTGGTTAAAATTCATAATCAAACTAATAAGTGTACTTTTCCCTGCACCGCTTGATCCTACTAATGCAGTGGTTGATCCTGCACGAGCTTGGAAAGAAATATGTTTTAAGACAGGAACTTCTGGTTCATAAGCAAAATTAACATCTTTAAATTCCACATCTCCTAAAACACTTGGCACTGCTTGACGATAAATATCTTGTTCCTTTTCAGTTGATTGACTTAATATTTCCCGAATTCGATCAAGCCCTGCAAATGCTTCAGTGATTTGAGTTCCAATCGCTGCAATTTCAACAACAGGCATTGCCATTAACCCTGTAAAGAAAATATACATAAAAAAATCACCTAGGGTCATTGAGCCATTCAATACAGCGTTTCCACCTACAAGAACTATAATAACTCCAATAACTCCAACTACAATTGCTGAAAATGATGTTGTAGCTGACACTCCAGTCATTGACTTAGCAATATTACGGAATAAATTATGGGCACCCTTAGCAAAAGTTAAAGCTTCTCTTTTTTCTGCCGTATAAGCTTTAATAATACGAATTCCGCCTAAAGACTCACTTAAACGCCCTGTAAGTTGGGCGTTAATCTCTCCACGTTCTCTAAAAAGCGGGCGAAGTTTGTTAAATGCATAGGCCAACGCACTTCCAAAACATGCTAAAGCCAAAAGCGTTAAAGTTGTAAGCTTCCAATTTAAATAAAAAAGTATGCCTAAGGCTAAACAGGCGGTTAGAATACTACCAGCAAGTTGAACTAAACCTGTGCCAACAAGGTTTCTTATCCCTTCAGCATCGTTCATAATTCTAGAAACTAATTTTCCTGTTTGGGTGTTATCAAAAAAATTAACAGGTAGTTGCGTAATATGTTCTTGAACTCGCTTACGCATATCAGTGATTGCTCTTTGAGCAGCAACTCCAAGAGTCTGTGAAAGCGCAAAAGAAGTCACAGCTTGAACAACTGTTGCAAGTCCAGCAAAAAGAGCAATCCAATTAAGCATATGTACTTGATGTTTAATAATTACTTCGTCAATCAAAAACTTTGAAGATGCTGGTAGGACAAGCCCCATAAAACGATTAACAATCATTAAACTAAAACCTATGGCTAACCGCTTTCGATGGATCCAAAGCAGTTCTCTTGTTTCACGCCACGCATTAGACATTGTAATTTTTTTCTTGTCGCTCATAAAAAATACCTCTAAATATTCTGTAACTGTTTTTATTACACTTAAGATTAAATTTTTTAACTTTTACAATTAGGCAACCGACTATGCACCAAATTTATTACGTCTGCCAGGGTAAGTTCTTTTAGTTTAATCAAAAAAACATCTTCGGCCTTTTGCAAAACTTCTTGAATAACTGGCCTAACAGTTTTTCCAACAGGACAATTATAATTTTCAGTCAGGAGTGGGACTTGAAAAAGCGGGCCTGCTTCAATTGCTTGATAGATATCAAACAAAGATATTTGGTCAGGTGGTCGAGAAAGTCTTGAACCCCCACATGCACCCATTTGTACTTCTACTAGACCATAACGCGTAAGTAAGCCTAAAATACGACGAACAACCACAGGGTTTGTATCAACGCTTTTGGCAATGGTTTCTGAAGTAACTAGTACTCGATCACCAAAAGCCAACATTCCTGCCGCATGAATTGCAACTGCAAAACGTGTATTTGCCGCCATATTTACTCCAAAGTGTAACTAATTTAGTTGCATATAAAATTATTGTCAAATAAGATTCGCATGCTCAGTAAGGGCAGAACTATGTGTCTGCCCTCTTAAAACAAAGACAAAGAAGGGCAGACACATAGTTCTGCCCTTACATTTGGATAACAATATTTTATATTTTCTATTAATTTACAAATTATTTAACAGAAACGTCATCAATGCGGAATATTGTTGGAGATATTGAACCATTGACACCACGGAACCGAATGCGAATGGTCTGCCCTTTATAGCTAAGCAGGCTAAAGCCGCCCTTCTGGAAATAGACACCATCAGCACTCTTATTCAAATTGCTATAGTTGGCAAGTGTCTGTAACAACGTACCAGAGGTGTTATAGACTTCAACATATAGGTTATCAAAAGCAGTAGTGGTCGTTGTCTCAGTGGAGCTAACATTAAGCCAGAAAGTAAGATTGGCTGTTGTGGCTGTCGCTGGAATAGTGACTTGCTGATAAACAATGCCTGTGCTGCTATTAGCGTTACCAGTGTTAACATAACCTGTACCACCATGAGGAAACGAACCACTGGTTGTATAGAAAGATGAACCACTCAAAACCCATGGCGACGCACTGCCCTCAAAACCACCATTAATAATGCTCTCAACAATAACAGGTGCTACTGTTAGCGAAAGCGTTGCTGTGCTACTTAAGGAGTTTGACGTTCCATTGATGTTAACTGTAAATGTTCCTATTGCTGCGTTGCTAGCGGCAGTAAGTGTCATAGTAGCAGAGTTACCAGAAGTTACTGGATTAGTCGAAAAACTGGCAGTAACCCCACTTGGTAAGCCTGTTGTTGAAAGGGTAACTGCACCAGAAAATCCATTCTGAGGAGTAACACTTATAGTGGAAGTTGTAGAACTACCAGCATTAATTGTGCGGGAAGCTGGTGAAACACTTAGTGTAAAGCTTGACTGGATACCACTATTAGCCAACCATTCAGTGGCATTTAGAAACAATTGTTTGTTACTAGCGGCAGGATCAAGCCAGCCATTAAAAAGGTTATTGCTTGGTTGTCCTGTACCATCATCTATTGCTGAACTGTCGCCATGAGCAGCAATACGTCCCTGACCAAATTGACTAATTGCAAAGGCTACACCAGTACTACCTGTACTTGAAAAGGTATTGCGGAAAACAACACCATGCGCATTAGCATTACTACTGGTATTAATTGTCATTGATGAGCCTGCGCGAAAAATTGTGCCAGAAACTGTACCAAAGGAGCCAAAAATAATTGGATCATTAGCACTAATATTGAGTGTTGAAGGATTCTCATTAGATATGTTATTTAGATCATACTGAATACCAAAAATATTGCTTAGACCTCGTGAATTACTATTCATCAAGTCGTTAAAGACGCGTGGACTATCAATACCATCATTATTACGGTCTGAATTAAGGTGATCGGCAACCATAAAGAGTCCGCCGCCATTATCGACAAAGTTTATAATGGCACTTTTCTCTGCTGCACTAAATGCAGTATTTGGTTCAGGAATAACAAAAACCTTATATTTTGAAAGGTCTTGGGCGTTAGTGTTATCACCATAAGTAATTCGGCCATTAGAAGGCAAAGTACTAACACTATATTTCCCTGTTTTTACTAGTTCTACACCCCAAGCTGAAATTGCACCGACCCAACTTGTTTCAGTGGTTGGATTGCTTGGACTTGGTGTTGGTTGATGAGTATCAATAATCCAGTCGGCATTACCGGCTGTCTCAGCTTTAGTATTATCAAATAAGACTGGTATTAAGCTAGTCTGAGCCTGCACCCTAGGGCTAAATGCTGTTGGATGAGGTAGAATTGCCATCCAGCCGAGGATAAGGCTTAAGATAAGCACAAATGTAATTTTAGATTGGCACAATCGTTGCCACATAATAGTCAATGCTCCTTAATTTAGGGTAATTTTTGGATTTGATTTAGATCTGCCCTTAAAACCTAACAGATTTAAGTTCATAATAATAACACTAATTCTTAATGATTGTCCGCTCTACAAGCATAATGCTATAAATAGAGGAAATGAAAAGAGATGTGAGAAAAAACATTGGAAAAAATCACAACTACAAAGAAAAATGAAGCTTAATGTTAAGACAGTCGAGAATAAGTTGGTAGTGAGAAAGAAAATAAGGAAGCATTTTTAATACAGTGACAATCCTTAAACCCGCCATAAGCTACTCCCTTTAAGGTCTGTAGATAAGCGGGTTTGTTTGGTTTTAGCCTAAAACTTTTATTGTGTTAACCACTAAAAAAAGATCATTTAAGGAGGGTAAATCCTAGAAGCGCGTTTTTAGAAGGTAAACCGGAAAGTCAACACACCTTGAACTTTTACAGGTAAACCATTAAGAAGAGTTGCGTTAAACTTCCATTGTTTAGCGGCTTTTAAGGCAGCTTGTTGTAGTAAGGCATGTCCACTTATTACTTTAGCAGAGATAACATTACCATCTTCACCAATCAAAATATCTACTTGTACCTCACCTACAATGCCGTTGTTACGGGCTAAAGGTGGGTAGTCAGGTTTAATTTGGGTAATAGAATTACCTTTTAATACACCTTCACTACGTCTAACTAAAGAGGGTTTTGGTTTTTCAACCTCTGGTTCTGCTACTATTGGATCTGGTTTTGGTGGAGGTGGAGCTTCTGCATTACCTGCTGCGCCTAAAACACCACCTAACGCACCACCTATTTGCCCGCCCTCTGTTCCACCTTCTGCACCACCTTCGGCACCAACCAGGCCACTAGTAGATACATTTACTAGATTAGTTGCAGCCGGATGGGTTTTAATATCTGCTGCTGCTTCAATATTTTCAAGTTTAAGTTGTGTTGGGACACTAGAAGTTACGCTTTGGCTAATAGCCTGTGGTTTTGAAACTGCACCAGCAGGTGGTGGCGGCGGTGGTGGTAACGGGTTAACTAACATTGCTAGTACAGAAAGTTGTTCATCAAGTTTAGCGTCATAAAGGAAAATCCCGCCAACGATTGAACCAACTAAAGCTAATGTCCAAATAGCACAAGTAACTGCGAAATAAGCCCAACGTTTATTATCTTTCTTAGTTTTTGCACACTCCACCAGACTGTTGAACATAAAATTGCTCTCCTTTTAATTTTATTTAATTGATATTGTTAGATTTATTATCTTGTGAAAAGAAGACCACCACTTCAAAACAGGTTGTTGGATTAAGTGGGGTATGAATTTTCAAAACTCCATTAGGAGTTAAAACCTCGTTAAAGGTAAGTCTCTAGAATTACTTTAATAATTATAGAGTAGACCCAACGTAAGCCAATGTTAAGAAGGGTTTGTATGTAAGCATCACTTCTCCTACCCTCAGAGATGTGGTATCACACTTACCGCAGGGTTCAGAACTTGTGGAGCATTTAGCAAGTGCCTATGTATTCCTTCCTAACGTAGTCAGTCACTAACTCCTGACTTAGGCTAATCAACTGGGCTTGCAATTTTCGTTTCCGTTTCTTGCAAGCCCCCACTTCAAAAAATTTATAAGATTTTTAAGTGGGGGTTGTTGACATCACTCTTTTACTTTCACTTTACTTTGACACTAGCTTTAAGTTTTAGTTCCCAAAATTTGCAAAAACTTAATTTTTTTTGTAAATAAAAAATTTTCCGGAGTTTTGACTAATTTCTAAAAGTTTGTCGTCTACATTAAATGAGATGAGAAAGTTTTCTTGTTATTAGGTAAACCTAGAAATTAAGTTTAATCATATTATCCTTACGAGAAGCTAAAGAACAAATGAATGGATATCTTTACGCATTGATAAAACCTGCCGAATTTTTGAAGTTTGGCAGGTTCTTCTTTTTTTAGTTTTATGCCCAAATGTTCAAAAGACTAATTTAACCTATAATTGCAGCCTAACTTGAGAATTATAGTCAATAGAAGTTCTAATACTAATCAAGCAACTTTTTTGAGAGAAGAAAACCTTATTTAGAGCGTATCGTGCAAATATTTGTTGAAAATTAAGAGTTTAAAGGGATTAGTAAGACATTTT
>JAHFUF010000093.1 GCA_023265235.1 Blastocatellia bacterium | reverse complement strand
AAATATAGTATAGAAAAGTTACTTGGTGTTGGTGGTATGGGAGCAGTATTTAAAGCCCGACATGCTTTTATTGGTAATGAAGTTGCTATTAAGGTGATTCATCCTGAAATGGCTATGGATAAAAGTGTTACAGAACGTTTTTTAAGAGAAGCCCGTGCAGCAGCAGCAATTGATCATGCTAATGCTATTAGAGTAAGTGACTTTGGTAAAGTAGGGGATATGCTCTACTTGGTAATGGAATTTATTGATGGCGAATCAATGAAGGATTATTTAGAGAGAAAACCTCGCCTAGACTTAAATGAAACAGTCCATATTATGAACCAAGTTGCGGCAGCTTTAGATATTGCTCATAACTTGCAAATTGTTCATAGAGACCTAAAGCCAGATAATATAATGTTTAAGGCTGGGCTACGTGGTGAAAGAATTGTTAAAGTAGTAGATTTTGGTATTGCTAAGGTTAAATCCGCATCAGATAACTCTAAAGAGGCACTAACAAGCGTAGGTACAATTATTGGTACAGCCAAATATATGTCTCCTGAGCAATGTCAAGCTTCAGCAATAGACCATCGTTCAGATATTTATAGTTTAGGAATAATGGTTTATGAGGCTTTAACAGGGCAATGTCCTTATGGTGACGCAAATGGGATGCAAGTAATTGTAAAACATATTATCGAAGCCCCACCAAAACCTCGGTCTTTAAATCCAAGCATTCCTGAACCTGTAGAAGCAGTAATCTTAAAAGCTCTAGCAAAACAACCTACTAGTCGTTATAGTAGTGCAGGAGAATTTACTACAGAGTTAACAACGGCTGCTGGGGGATATTGTGATTTAACACAAGGAAACCAAACTACTTTATTAAAACCTTCTTCAAGTGGGCCAATAAATCAACAAGCACAACCATCAGCACAACCATCTAATAATCAAACCATAGCGTCACCAATTCAAGCACCATCTGTACAAAGTGGAAATCAAACCATAGCTTCACCGATTCAAGCACCAAAGTCTTTTTCCCAAGCAGTACATACTATGATTGCTTCTGCGCCAGTACTGCCTAATACTGGTGGTAAACGACCTAAGGCTTTAATTGTGTTAGAAGGCAAAGGAATTATTGCTTTACTAAAACTTCAAGTACAACAAGCTGGTTTTGAGGTTTTAATTCAGATGAGTAGTATGGATGCAGTTGCTGCTATACCTACAGAGCGACCAGATTTAGTTATTGTAGGGGTAGAGCTTTCGCAACTTAGTGGGCCAGATCTTTGCCTGATGATTAAAACTAGACCTGCAATGGCTCAAGTTGCCAATACTCCAGTATTACTTTATTCTGGAATGGCAGAAGAAGATTTGAGTGCTAAAGTAAAAGAATGTAAAGCAGATGGCTATGTTCATAAAAATTGGAATGGGGTGAAATTATTAGAAGCACTCTCCCCATACTTAAATCGCTAACTTAAGTTTACTTAAAATTTATGAAAGAATTATTTGAAGACCCAGAATTACAAAAAAAGCTTCTTGAGCTAGCTAAACAAGCAGGGTTAATTAATACTAGTTTGGTTCCTGCTCAAGAGCGATTGCCCCAACAAGTTTTGCAACTTCCTGGTGAAGAAATAGATTTAGTTTGCACTCAACTTGGAGATCAGCAACTTGCTTTTTATTTACCTATAGTAGTAGAAGCTATTCGTATGGTTAAACTTACACCACTGCCTGGGGTATCCCAAGCAGTAGTGGGGCTACTTAATCTGCGCCGACAGATTGTTCCTGTTTTAGACCTAAGAACTCTTCTAGGTATGCCTCAAAAGCCATATGATGAAAATACTATTATTGTTTTAGTAGAGTATGAAAATAGAAAAAGGGGGTTAATTGTAGATACTATTACAGAGGTTATTAAAGTTCCTAGTTCTGCTGTAGAACCTCCAAACCGATTTGTTCCTTACAGTGAATTTATCTTTGCTATTGCTCGGAGCCAAGCTGGGCTAATAATGATACTAAATCACATGAACTTATTAAATTTTGCTCAAGAACAATCCCTAGATTTGTTAGCAAAATTATAGGGGAATAGTATGTAATTCTATGCCTAAGTTTTCGTTTGAAGAAATTTTATCTTTTTGTAAATTGTTAGAAACTCGCATAGGTATTGTTGTTAAAGAAGATCGTCTTCAACAAATACAAACCACTTTTGAAGATTTTTTTGAAATACTTAATATTACTAGTTTTCATGGTGGTTACAACTTACTATCAACAATTGCTATTAGTGATAGTAAATTTCAAGTTCTAGCAGAAAAAATTACTATTGGTGAAACTTTCTTTTTTCGTGATCAAATACAGTTTCAAGCTTTACAAGAAGTGGTTTTGCCACAAATAATCGAGCATCATAAAACTACTAATAAACCTATTTCCATTCTAAGTGCTGCTTGTTCAACAGGCGAAGAAATTTATTCTATCTCTATAATCTTACAAGAACTTTTATCAGTAGTAAAACCTGGGCAATTAAAGCTAATAGGTGGTGATATAAATGGAACCTCCTTAACCAAAGCACGAAAAGCTAGTTATAGTAAGTGGTCTTTTCGTGGAGTTGCTCCTTCAATAATAAATAAGTATTTTTCTCATCACGATGACCAGTATCATCTTTCTGAGAAAGTAAAAAGCATGGTACAGTTTCAATACTTAAACCTAGCAGAACCATTTCCTTTTGTAGATCTAGATCTTATACTACTACGTAATGTACTTATCTATTTTAATAATAGTTTTATTGAAAAGCTTGCTACACGTTGTTTTAGTACCTTACGTGATGGTGGGTGGTTACTAGTAGGGACTAGCGAACTTAATCGACAGAATTTTCGGTTATTTGAAGAACAGTATGCTAAAGATGCAGTTTTTTACCGTAAAAAAACAAAAGATCTTGGTTTATCAGAACAAAAACCAACCCCTATAATAAACTTTGAGCCAAAATACCAATATAAGCCGATCATTAATACTTTTACTTCTCCTAAAACCACTAATAGTAGTAAAATAAACGTAGAGGAGAAATCAAGTAAGGAAACTTACAAGGTAGCTCTACAGCATTTTGAAAAGCACGAATTTGTTCAAGCCGAAAATTTATTAAAAAAAATTTTAGATAAAGAAGCTCTCGCGCTTTTGCTAATGGCAAAAATAGTAGCTAATCAAGGCAACATTAATGAGAGTGAGCGGTTTTGTCGACTCTATCTTAATAAAGAGCCGAATAGCTTAGAAGGTCATTACCTAATAGGTCTTATTTACCAAACAGACAATAAATTTAATAAAGCAGCCGAAGAATTACGCTATACTGTTCTTTTAGACAATAATTTTGTAATGGGGCATTGGAACTTGGCTTTAATTTATCAAAAAAATGATGAAAAACTAGCTGCAAAACGCCATTTGTTACAAGTTAAAAGAATCTTAAATAATCATCCTAAAGAAGCAATAATACCTTTTTCTGAAGGTCAAAAAGCGGCTAGGATCTTACAAATAGTTGAGGAGATGCTAAGTAGGCTACGATGAGAGTAAAAAAAATAAAAAGAGATTCGTCAAAAACTTTTAGCTGGGATGACTTACATAAAAAAATGTCTGAGCTATCAATAGCTTTAAGTCATAAGCTAGATGAAAACAAATTATCTGCTATATTAAACGAACGAGCAGAGCATCTAGCTAACTTGGTTGATGCCGAACAAGAAAGCGAAAATAATGATCTAGATGTTTTAGTTTTTGAGTTTGGTGAAGAACAGTACGCAATTGATGCTGTTTATATTTCTGAAGTAATCCCTCTGAAGCTTTTAACTCGTGTTCCTGGCGCACCTGATTTTATTTTAGGTGTAGTAAGTAGACGAGGGGAAATACTTTCAGTTATTGACTTTGGACGGTTTGCAGGGCTTTCTGAAACACAAACCTGTCACCATTTAATATTTGTTGAATACCAAGGAACACAAATTGGCATAGCTGTTCATAGGTTAAAAGAAATCACTCAAATCCCGCATAGCTCCATTCAAGCAGTACAAACCCAATGGTCAGGTGAACAAGCACAACACTTAAAAGGTGTAACAGAATTGGGCATAGCTCTTTTAGATGTTAAAGAAATACTTTCTTGTGAAAAACTAAATTTCGATGTGTAATAGCTAGAAACTTAAGTCTTCTCTTAACTTTACAGATAGTGAAAAGAGGGTTGATATGTCAAATGGCAATAATAAAGATGATTTTTCCTACGATAACCAAACCTCAATGCTAGGTGATAGTGATTTGCAAGGAGAGCTATTAGCAGCCTTTAAGAGCGAACTTGACGAGTATTTACAGATGTTAAATATGGGTTTGCTAAAGATAGAACAAGGGGAAAATAGCGATCAATTAATACAAGAAATCTTTCGCACAGCCCATAGTATGAAAGGGACATCAGGAGCATTTGGACTAACTAAAATTCAAAAAATCTCTCATGCTCTGGAAAATCTTTTTGGTGCTGTTCGTAGTAAACGCTTTATTATGGATAAATTAGCCTTTGATGTTTGTTATGAAGGCTTAGATATGATTAGCAGGCTAATGGAAATGGAGCTAGCAGGAACAGAAACCCCTCCACAGGTAGAAGTTAATTTTGCTCAAAGTGTAGAGATTCTACTTAATTCTGGAACTATAGGTACTACTGATCCTAATCTACAACAAAAAACAGTAATGGATAGAGTAGCTCCTAGTGAAGAAGACCTATCATTTGCTACTGATGCTACTGATGCTGGTAATGCCCCTTTTATTGTAGGAGGAGGTTTGTCTGATTCAGAGCTTGAAATGGACACAGCCGCAGGTAGCAAGTTAAAAAATAACCAACCTGTTAACAATCAACCTAACAATCAACCTATTAATAATCAGCCTTTTATGGTTGGAGATGGTTTGTCTGATTCAGAGCTTGAAATGGATACAGCACTTGGTAGCAAGTTAAAAAATAGTCAGCCTGTCATTTCACCAGTCTCTTCGCCACAACCAGTTCAATCAAACCCATATCCTCAAACCTATGAACCTGTTGTTACTAGTCCTAGTAATTATGCTCCTAGTGGCGGAGGAACAGCTATTTTAGGTGATAGTGATTTACAAGGAGAATTACTAGCAGCCTTTAAGAGCGAGCTTGACGAGTATTTGCAGGTCTTAAATATAGGTTTGTTAAAGATGGAGCAAGGAGAGAGTAGCGATACATTAATACAAGAAATTTTTCGCACAGCCCATAGTATGAAAGGGACATCAGGAGCATTTGGACTAACTAAAATTCAAAAAATCTCTCATGCTTTAGAAAATCTTTTTGGTGTAGTTCGTAGCAAACGTTTTGTTATGGATAAAATCTCTTTTGATGTTTGTTACGAAGGGCTAGACCTAATAAATAAGCTGATGGATATGGAATTAGCTGGAATGGAAACCCCAGCAATGGTTGAAGTTGAATTTGGGCAACGTATTGAGCAGATTCTTTCAAGTAATAATCAACCTACTGCTCCTACTGTAGCTCATGTAGCCACAAGCACGGTACCAAACCGACCATCAATGCCACCTATAAATCAACCTACGCCAAGTGCGGTACCAAACCGACCATCAATGCCACCTATAAATCAGCCTACGCCAAGTGCGGTACCAAACCGACCATCTATGCCACCAAATAATCTAACACCTCCAATAGCTAGTAGTCCTGTAAATGCAAGCCCTTCAACTGGTGTGCCTGGAAGACCTCCTATGCCACCTATGTCTCAACCTGTTATGGCAGGACTTGCTCAAGGCCCAATGCTTACTAAAGATTTACATAGGGAACTACTAGATTCTTTTAGAAGTGAACTTGATGACTATCTAGAGGCACTCAATAATAAATTATTAAAACTAGAGCAAAATACTAGCGAGGAGTCTCTGTTACGTGAAATTTTCCGTAAAGCTCATAGTATGAAAGGGGCAGCAGGGGCACTTGGATTAACTAAAATTCAAAATATCTCTCATAACCTAGAAACTTTGTTTGGAGAGGTGCGTAGCGGGAATTTTATCTTAGATCGTCAAGCTTTTGATTTATGCTATGAAGGACTAGACACAATTAACAAGCTCATGAATATGGTTTTAGCTGGAACAGAGTCTAGAACTACTTTAGATGAAGAGTTTATTGAAAAAATAAACAATCTTTTACAAAGAAATCTAGAAGGTTTGTCAGATGTTGCTATTTTAGCATTAACCAAACCTAGTACTACAGAACCTACAGCACAGTCTCCTCAACAAATTACTACTGCGCCTTCTCAAACACCGCCAGATAATTCTCAAAGTTTGCAAAAGGCTGAGCCTGCAAAAACAAACAAAGGAAATGAACAGTCCAATCTACCTGTAGTAACAGATAAAGCTTCAGTCCCTGCCCTTAATCAGCCTGCTGCAATGCAAGCAAATAACAATCAATCTAAAACAGAATTTATTCGCATTCCTCTAGTTAAAATTGATCACTTAATGTCAGATGTTGGGGAATTGATTATTACTAGAAGTCGTTATGAACAACGAGTTAAGGAATTAGAGGGCATTAATACAGAGCTTTTCCTAGTATTAAAGGAAATGCTAAGAGCACGACCAGTGCGTCGTAAAATTGGCAAAATAGAAGGAGTCAATGCTCCTCATATAGAAAAACTATTTAGCAACCTAGAATTTTGTGAAAATAAGTTAAAGGGTATCAATAGCCTACTACAAAACCATACAGAAGATTTTTCTAACGATGATCTACATTTAGAACTAATAGTTTCTAGTATTCAACGTGAAGTACAAGGCTTAAGAATGCTACCTATAGAAACGCTATTTGAACCCCTAAGACGACGTGTAAGAGATATTTCTCGTCAACAAGATAAAAGCGTCACATTAGAGTTATTAGGTGGAGAAACAGAACTAGATCGTCAACTAATTGAGGCAATGAGAGATCCTTTAGTACACCTTATCACTAATAGTATTGACCATGGCCTAGAAACGCCAGATCAGCGTAAAGAAACAGGAAAAAACCCTATGGGTAAACTCAAGTTGTCTGCTGGTCAGCGTGGTAATCAAATAATTATTGAGATTTCTGATGATGGTAGAGGAATAGATTTTGAAAAAGTAAAACAAAAAGCTATTTCCGTCGGCATGTTTACTGAACGTGAATTAATGTCATTTACTGAAGATGAAATAGTAGGTCTAATTTTTAGACCAGGTTTTTCTACTAAACAAGCAGTAACAGAATTTTCTGGCAGAGGAGTAGGTTTAGATGTAGTAAAAGTTAATGTTGAAAAACTCCAAGGACAAATTGAAATAAATACAGGAAAAGGTAAAGGCAGTACATTTCGCATCACACTACCACTAACTTTGTCAACTCAGCGAGTTTTATTAATAAAGGTTGCAGGCCAATTGTTTGCCTTACCAGTTAATGCAATTGATCGTTTAATGAGTATTTCTGTTGAAGATGTATTTACCATTGGGGCAAGAATGGCTATTTCTATTGAAGGTAAGCCTATTTCTTTGATACATTTAAATAGTTTACTAAATATTGCTGAAGGGGAATTAGAGGCCAAGCAAGAACATGTTGTAATGGTTTTAGCTATGGGCAGCGAGCGGACAGCTTTTGTAGTTGATGAGGCTTTAGGAGAACAAGAAGTAGTAGTTAAAGCTCTAGGAAAACCTTTAAGAAAAATGAAAAATATTGCAGGTGGAGCTATTTTAGGTGATGGTAGGGTGATGTTACTGCTTAATCCATCAGATTTATTACGTACTGGCAAAGGTATTAGTAGAATAGACACAAGGTTTTCTAATTCACATCAGGAAAAATCTAAAATAAAATACAAAATCTTGGTAATAGACGATTCTATAACTACTAGGACATTAGAAAAAAATATTTTAGAAATGGCAGGATTTGAAGTACTTTTAGCAAAAGATGGTATAGAAGGTTTAGAGATGTCTAGAACACCAGGTTGTAGCCTAGTACTTGCAGACATTCAAATGCCTGGTCTTAATGGCTTAGAGCTAACACAGGAAATAAAACGTGATCCTAAAATAAAACATCTGCCAGTTGTTCTTATTAGTTCTCTAGACTCCCCAGAGGTTAAAACCAAAGTGGCTCAATCTGGTGCAGATGCCTTTATTATTAAAGGACAATTCGATCAAAACCAATTTTTAGAAATAGTTAGGAATATGATTGTAGTCTAACAAGTTTATAAATATATACATGCAATTTGTTTTGTAAGCCGTTGGTTCTAAAATAATCTTAAGCTTTTTTTGTGCCCCATTAGGGGCAATTGACAAGAGCACCAGTGATTTATCTCTGGGCTGGACTCTGGGCTGAACTTATGTTAATTAGCAGGGAAATAAATGAACGAGAAAATACGCGTACTGATAGTTGAGGACTCTGAAGCGTTATTACAGTTATTAGTTCGTGCTTTTGAACATGACAGTCGTTTTATTGTTGCTGGAGTTGCACGCAATGGGCAAGAGGCAATAGACAAAACTTTACTGCTTAAACCTGATGTAATTACAATGGATTTAATAATGCCTAAAGTAGATGGTTTTGAAGCTATTAGGCAAATAATGTCTAGAAAACCTACTCCTATTGTTGTAGTAACATCTGCTAATGATAGTCAAAACAGTTTTGAAGCAGTTAAAGCAGGAGCATTAGAAGTTGTTAGTAAACCTACTTCTGTTAATACCCCTGAAGGATTAAAAACTATTACAGCAATACTAGAAAAAGCAAAAATAATGTCAGGGGTTAAGGTTTTAACTCGCAAGTCACATATACCCCCTACTAGCTCTGGCACAATAGGACAGCCTGATAAGTTTCTAAACAGTTATGAATTTGCTACTCCAATGCCTAGAACACAGCTTAGGTTGCCTAGTAATAGGTTGTCATCTATACCTAAGATTGTTGCTATTGCTTCATCTACAGGTGGCCCACCTGCTCTTAGTAAAGTTTTAACTCATGTGGGGAAAGGCTTTCCTTTACCAATATTGATTGTTCAGCATATTACTCCAGGTTTTGGCCAAGGATTAATAAACTGGCTCGCACAAACCATTGGTTCACATATTGTAGAAGCTAAAGAAGATATGGTGCCTATGTCAGGTAATATATACATTGCACCAGACAACTATCATTTATTAATGGATATTAAGGGAAGGATAAAGCTTTCTTCTGCTTTGCCAATTAAAGGTCATCGCCCATCAGCTAACCTACTTTTTGAATCAATTGCTCACTATTATGGCCCATCAGCAATAGGTGTTGTTCTTACTGGTATGGGTGATGATGGAATGTTGGGAATCAGAGCCTTGAAACAAGCAGGAGGTTTTTGTATTGCCCAAGATGAAGCTAGTAGTGTAGTTTATGGTATGCCTAAAGCTGTTGTTGACGCAGGGTTGTCCGATGTGGTTTTAGGCTTAAACAGTATTGGCAATTATCTTTTGAAATTAGTCAGTTAGACCTAAATAATAGCAATATTTTATTAGGCTGCTAAACCACAAATTTTATATCAGCAATATTTAATTACTAATAAATTCTCTTAAGGAGTTATTTCTATGTCTAGTAAAGATGTTTTACCACCAGGGACTATTCTTTCTGAGCGTTATGAAATTGTTAAACGTTTAGGTAAAGGCGGAATGGGGAGTGTTTATTTAGCTAAAGATCAACGTTTGTCAAACACCCTACGTGCTGTTAAACAAATGGTAGTGGAATTTATTGACATGGATCAATATACAAAGGCAATAGATGACTTTCGTCGTGAAGCTGAAGTCCTAGCCAGCTTAGACCACCCAGCCATCCCTTCAATTTATGACTACTTTATTCAAGAAGGATATTATTACTTGGTTATGAAGTGTGTTGCTGGTAAAGACTTAGAACAAATACTTGAAGCTACGCCAGGGGGCATTATTGATGAAAAAAGAGTTACTCAATGGGGTATTCAGCTATGTGATGTGTTTCAATATATTCATTCTCGTAACCCACCTATTATTTATCGTGATATGAAACCAGCAAATGTTATGTATGATGAAGAGGCTAACCGAATATACATAATTGATTTTGGTATTGCACGCTTTGTTGCTTCTTCACAAGCTAATGTTACAGCTATTGGAACAGTTGGTTATGCCCCACCAGAATTATTTATTGGCATGGTTACACCAGCAACAGATATATACTCACTAGGTGCTAGTTTAATACATCTACTTGTTGGACATTGCCCAGTTTCTCATCCTGTACATGGCTTTAACTTTGGTACTAACCCTCCTCCTAATAAAATTAACCCCAAAATATCACAATCAATTAATGACATATTGGTTAAATCTGTTTCTGCTAGGGCTAGAGACCGTTATGCATCGGCTGGAGAAATGAAACAAGCCTTAGAAAAACACCTCTATAGCCTTGATAATCCTGTTGTTGCTGCACCTACTGCAAGTGCTTTAAGCCCTGAGTCTCTAAATGCAATAGTTAATATTGTTCATTGTACTAGCTTAAAGACTGCTAGTTTTTCTTTGAAAAAAGAAACCTCATTGATAGGGCGGTTTGATGTTAGTAGTGGTATTGCTCCAGAAATAGATCTAGCTAACTATGACACATCTGGAAAAATTTCTCGTCGACATGCAAAAATTGTTTGGGATTCAGGACAGTTTTATTTTGAAGATATGGGTAGTGCTAATGGCAGCCTTTACAATGGCGAAAAGGTAGTAGCACAACAGCGTTACCAACTAAAAACTGGTGATCAAATTTGTGTTGGAGAAACCATAATGGAGTATTCACAGCAATAAAGTAAACAATGCTTTATAATTGAGGCCGTTTAGCATTAAAAAAGTAAACTATTTTGTTAGGGTGCAAAAGCCTATGTTGAAAAAAATTAGCATTAGTAGAAAACTCTTGATTCTTAGCTCAGTTTTTGTAGTTCCTTTGTTTTTCCTCTCTTATCTGCTCTTTGATCAACTTGCAACAAATATTAACATAGCTAATAAAGAAAGAATTGGAGTCCAATATATAAATGCTGTAAAAGTATTGTTAGTAGATGTAGAAGACGCAATGGTAACCTCTGCTGCCTT
>JAHFUF010000092.1 GCA_023265235.1 Blastocatellia bacterium | reverse complement strand
CATTTTGCCATCCCATTTCTCAATCTTTTTGTACTCAACTAAACTAGGAGTAATAGATTCGGCTAAGAGTCTGTTAGATTTAGCCTGGGCCTCAGCACGAGCAAGTATTGATTTAGCATCACCCTCAGCTTCAATTACTTTTTGTTGAGCTTCAAATTCTTTCTTTTGTAATTCGTTTTGTGCTCTTAGGGCTTCTTGAGCCATAGTGTTTTTAGCTTCAATTGCTGTAACAATAGACTTAGGAGCACGAACTTCATTTAAGGTAAACTGTTTAACGATAAACCCATATTCACTAAGTCTATTTTGTAAATCAGCTTGAGTTTGAGCAACTATTTTAGCCTTCTCTTTACCTAGGAAATTAACAACCTCTGTTTTACCAATAATTTCTTGTAGAGATTGTCTAATAGTTTGTTTAACAAAACCGTGAGTAATTGTATCTATATTTGTTCTAAAAGAGCTATAAAGATGAGGTACTTTGGTAGGTTCTAACTCAAAAGAAAGCGACACATCACAGCTAATAGGTTGTCCTTCTATTGAGTTAACATTTATTTCTTCATTGTGAGGACTACCTTCTTTTGGGTCTTTTGTTAGAACTAAGGTTTGCATGTAAACAGGATAGGCTTCTATTTCTTGGAAGATAGGCAATTTAAGGTGAAAGCCTACTGCTAATGGTTCTGCTACTACACCACCACCACTACGTTTAATTAGTACACCAACATATCCTGGGCTTATTAACACTATTGTGCTTGATAATGCTACTAGCAATATTACTATTGAAGCGATAACCGTAGCTATTTTAATAGTTTTCTTTGAATTTAACTCTCTGTCGTAGTCCATATTATTTTCCTTTTTAAGCCGCTCTATTTGTTTTCTTTGTTTTAACTTCGTAATACACTGTTTATTATAGGCTTAAGATAACTAACTTAATAGACGTATGGGATAGACTTCGACTATTTTTGTTAAACAATCTTTTTAGTTTGAGGATGAATCCTCATTTTGGACTTTTTACGGCGTTCTAGGATTTCTTCTGGTTCATAGACACGATATTCTTTACCTAAAACCTCACCTGGCTTACTAGTAATCACAGAGATACATTTTTTCATTTCTAGTCTTTGTAAAACATCCATAATATTGCGTCTGTGTTTTAGTCCAATAAGTCTGGCTATTTCTATTCCACTAAAATATCTATCTTTAGAATTATGTTTTCTAGATTCACAGTACATCACTAAATAAATATGATGTTCTGTTTCTTTATGGGTATTGGCTAGTTCTGTTAGTATGCTTTGGTCAAGTTTACTTAAGATACTAAGATGTTCTTGTTCTTTTTCGCTATCTACTACAAGTGGGCTAGGAATGCTATTAGAGAGTTTGTCTTGGTGGTTAGATATTGGGATAGTTGGCAAATTATCTTTATGTTCTGTACCCACTAGAGCTTCTAGAGGTTCTTGGGTTGCCTGTAGGGAAGCAGTGTCTACAGATTTTTGCGTTGATAGCTCAACAGTATTTAGTACAGTAGTTTGTACTATACTTTCTGCTGTGCTTTCTACTGTATCTTGTACGGTAGGCTCTACGGTATTAATTAAATCTAAACTAATATTTTGTTTATCATTAGATGAAGACGATAGCCTAGATAAAGTAGATTGCACTATACTAGAATCTTCTTTAGTATTTCTTTTCCAGATTAATTCTTTTCGTGCCATTTTATAATGTTCTCCGCTACAAGGGTATAATCTTTAGCTGCTCCAGAGTTAGGGTCATACTGATAAATCGGCATTCTTGCGGCAAATGCTTCTGGAATAGCAGTATTCTTTCTTACAGATGGTAATACTTTACTAAATTCAGACTTAGTAGTCTCAGTAATCATTTGGGCTATTTTGGTACGCTCAACAAAAGTTAGCAATGGGATAAGTTCAGGAGCACAGTTATATTCGCTAGTAATATGTTGCAATGTCATTTTTAAGCGAGAAATAGACTCATAGCTTTCGGGGCCACAATCAATTGGAGCAATAACTTGGTCTGATGCTACTAAGGCATTATAAACAGCCAAACCTAAATTTGGAGGGCAATCAATAATAACTAAATCATAGAGGTCTTTAATTTCAGCTAGAGAGCGAGAGAGTTTACGGGCACCTATCTTTGTCCAACCACCTAATTCTAGTCCTGCTAATTCTGCATTTGCTGGTAGTACATCTACAAGGGATGGTGATTTCTTTACTTCTGACAAAATAGGAGTTTTACCAGTTAAAACTTGATATATGCCTGTTGCTTCAGCCGCCTCTTCTGTTAACAGCCAAATAGTTGAATGAGCTTGTTGATCCAAATCTACTAGTAATACTCTTTTATCATGTTTGGCTAAAGCTGTAGCTAAACAAACACTAGTTGCTGTTTTAGCGCAACCACCTTTTTGATTAGCAATCGATATTACTTGCATTTTTTCTCCTTGAGTTAGGTTTTTTATTATACTGTATAAAATACTATACTATCAACTGTATAATAAACGGTCAGCTATATGGTATTAATTATTCTAAATATAATAAGTTATATTTGTTGAATATGTCAAATTATAAAACTAATTAACTTAAAATATAACTCTTATAAATCAAATTTTGTATTGTATTTTGTGAACTGATAGTTTACAGTTATTATCTAATTGTAAACCAATAGTTCACAGAGCTAAAATAAATATGATAAAAAGTTTTCGCCATAAAGGATTAAGGGATTTTTGGGAAACTGGTAATACTAAAGGTATACCGGCTCAACTAGCAAAAAAGATAGATTCTAGGTTAGGTATTATTGATGCTGCCCAACAAATAGAAGACATAGATTATCCAGGTTTTGGCCTACATGAACTTAAAGGTGATAGAAAAGGTACTTGGGCAGTTAAAGTAAGTGGTAATTGGCGTATTACCTTTAAGTTTACTCAAAGTGACGCTTATGAGCTAAACCTAGAGGACTACCATTAAGGAGAAATTAGACTATGAGTGAAGAAATAGTGCAAAAGCGTAGACCACCACATCCAGGTTTGATATTAGGGGAAATCTTAGCCGATAATAAAATAACTTTAACAGAGTTTGCTAAGAAAATAGGTATTTCTCGTAGAACAGTAAGCTTAATAGTTAATGGCCATCGTCCTATTACTGTTGATTTAGCTATTAGGATTGCAACTTTCTTTAATAAAAACGCTGAAACCTGGCTTAACCTACAAAGAAAAGTAGATATTTGGGATGCTATGCAAGTTAATAAAACCGTTTATGAACAAATTTTTCCTATTAATAAGGATAAGGCAGCATAACAACGATTATACTATACTTATATTGTAGAGATAACAGCATAAATAACTATATATTATACTATAGCTTAGACGGTATGCTATACAGTATTAATTATTTGATTTTTTAGTAATATAATCTTACATTATTATTAACTAATAGCTAAAATTATTTATATGTCAATAGAGATACTACCCAATTATACTATTACTAAAGCTTATAATGCTGACTTTATTGTTGGATCGCTATTAGTACCAGAAAGTCGCAAAATCGCTTCCTTATTGCTAGATAATGTAGCCGAAGAAACTTGGCATCAAGCTATTACTGTAAACAATATACTACAAAAAAAAAGCTTAGTTATGGCAAGACAACAAGCTAGATTAATCCGCAACCGACTTTCTTTGATGACTCCAGAATTTTGGTATTTTATTAAAGAAGGTAACTATGAATTAGTATCTCAATCCCTCTTTGCCGCTTCAATAAAACATAATCATTTAATTGGCGATTTTCTTTTAAGAGTTGTTAAAACACATTTACAACTATTTGATAACAAGCTCTCTACTAATGATTGGAATAAATTCTTAGTTGAATGTGAACAAATAGATCCTAAAATAAGCCAATGGACAGACAATACTCGTAGTAAATTAGCTTCAATGCTTTTTCGTACCCTTGCAGAAGCCAAGTACGTAGACAATGTACGAAGTAAAATAATCATACCAGTATATCTTAATACTGATTTATATAAGTATTTAGCTTATAATGGCGAACTATATATATTAAGTTGTATGGAAATTTACTGATGAACGAAAAATTTACAGACCGATTAAATCAAATATTACCAAGAATAAAATCACAAGAACTTATTACTAACTCTGGGTTAGGAAATGAAATTGGCTTTTATATCTTTGATTACCCTCCAGAAGAAGAATTAACCCTAAGAAACATGCTTGATTCCATTCTTAACCAACTGGCAAAACAAAGGCCAGACTTAAAAGTAGCTAAAGTAAATCTCTTTGAATTAGTAATTGATATATTAAAAAGTAGAAATCTTTTAGACCGTGCATTAAAAATGCAAAAAGAAAAAGGTGATGAAGAATTACGTAAGGCACTAAAAGGCCCCTTACATGAAGAAAAAGTTGCTAAAGCCTTTGTTGAGAAAGCCAACCCAGACCAATATGATATTATTTTAATGACAGGAGTAGGTACTGTTTGGCCTTTACTTAGATCTCATACACTCTTAAATAATCTTCACCCGCTAATGAAAGGGACTCCTTTAATTGTTTTCTACCCAGGCTATTATGATGGGCAATCGCTAAGCTTATTTGGAAAACTCAAAGATAACAATTATTATCGGGCTTTTCGGTTAGTACCATAACCTAAGTATACTAAAAGCTGCTTTGAACCTTAATATTAATATTTAAGTCTATTCCAAGTTGAGGAAAATATGTTAATAGAGAACCTTTTTACTAAAAATCTTTTTCGCCCTATTAATGGTGTAGTAAAAGTAGACCAACAAGATGAAACGATTGTATGGCAAGAATTAGATGAATATGTGGTTACGCGAGAATTACATGGACATTTCCAGCACTTTTTCTCCAACTATTTAGAAACCATTGATAATTCTAAAGATGCTAATATTTGCAATCGTATGGGAGTATGGGTTTCAGGTTTCTTTGGTTCTGGTAAATCACACTTTATTAAAATACTTTCTTATATTCTAGGTAATCGGCAAGCTCATAACATTGAAACTAGTACTGATAAGCAAGCTGGTGACTTTTTTGATGACAAAATAAAAGATGCTCTATTTTTACAAGAAATTAAACGTGCTGTATCTAAAAACACTGATGTAATTCTTTTTAATATTGATAGCAAAGCAGATAACAAAGAAGGTAGAGATGTTATCTTAAGAGTTTTTATGCGTGTCTTTAATAAACTACAAGACTTTAGTGAAGATGCTCCACATATCGCAGAAATGGAACGCTATTTATTAGAAAAAAACTTACTGCCCAAATTCCATCAGGCTTTCAAAGATATTTCTAGTCAAGAATGGATTAATTCTCGTGATGCTTATAAATTTATGAGTGATGAGATAACAGATGCTTTAGCCATTACTCTTGATAAAAGCAAAGAAGAGAGTAAAGAATGGCTTAGAGAATGGTTTGATAAAGCTGAAACAGATTATAGTCTAAACATTGAAAAATTTGCTCGCCAAGTTAAACAATATCTAGAGCGTAAAGGTAAAGAGCAACGAATTATATTTATTGTTGATGAAGTAGGACAGTTTATTGGTTCTGATACCCACTTAATGCTTAATCTACAAACTATTACAGAAGAACTAGGGCGCGTATGTGGAGGCAAAGCTTGGGTTATTGTTACTTCTCAAGAAGATATTGATAAAGTATTGGGGGAGGTTAAAAGCTCAAAAGCTAATGACTTTTCCAAGATTCAAGGCCGTTTTCATACTAGACTTTCTTTATCTAGTACTAACACAGATGAAGTAATCCAAGTACGTTTACTAGAAAAAACACCTAATGCTCGTAAAGCATTAGAAGATTTGTTTGAGCAAAAAGGTGAAATACTTAAAAATCAAATAAGCTTTAGGGATAGTAGCGGCCTTTTGAAAAGCTATAAAACCAAAGAGGACTTTGTTAATAATTATCCATTTGTTCCTTATCACTTCTTGTTAGTACAAAAAGTATTTGAGTCTATTAGAAAAGCAGGTGCCACTGGACTGCATCTTAGTCGCGGCGAGCGTTCAATGCTAGATGCTTTTCAATCAGCAGCTATTAAACTTGCTAAAAATAAAGAAAGTATTGGTGTACTAGTTCCACTACATGAATTTTATCCGTCAATAGAAAGCTTTTTAGATACCAGTGTTAAAAGAACTATTGAGCAAGCAAATGATAACCCTAACTTAGTAAAGCCTTTTGACCTACATCTACTACAAATACTATTTTTAATTCGTTACGTGCAGGAAATAAAGTCTAATATTGATAACCTAGTAACATTGTGTATAAATCAAGTTGATGCAGACCGTTTAGCCATAAAACGCAATATTGAAGAAAGCTTACAGCGATTAGAACGAGAAACGTTAATAAGTTCTAATGGAGATCTTTATTTCTTTCTGACCAATGAAGAAAGAGATGTCAGCCGAGAAATCAAAAACCTTGAGATTAATAGTAATGATCAAACTAAAAAACTAGCAGAACTAATCTACCAAGAAGTACTAAAAGGGCGAAGTAAGCACCGTTACCAAGCAAACAAAAAAGATTATGGGTTTAATCTCTTATGTGATAACTATGTTTATACTACCCATCAGGCATTAACTATGGAGTTTATTTCTCCTTTATTCCAAGATTTTCAAATTTTTAGTCAACCAAAATGTATTGGTTATAGTGCGGAAAATGGTGGACGCTTATTAATTAAGCTAGATGATAATCCAGAACTTGCCCGCGAATTACGTATTTTACTTCAAACAGATAAGTATATTAACTTGAAGCTTGATGCAGCAACACCTGATACTTTGAAAAGTATTCTACAAAACCGTAGTGCAGAGAATAAAACTCGTAAAGAAAGATTAATTAAAACACTGGAAACAATGATCCAAGAAGCAGATTTTTATGCACTTGGTCAATTATTATCAGTTACTACTAATAGTGTAGACACGGCTATTAATGAAGCCCAAAGCTATTTAATTAAAAACACATTTACCAAACTTAATTATTTAGATTCTTTTGCAATCGATATACAAAAAGAGATAACTGCAACCTTACTAGTAGATACTACTACTCAACATAAACTAGAGCTAGACATAGGAGAAAAAAATGCACAAGCTCTTAAGGAAATTAAAGAATTTATTGATCTTAGTGATATAAGAAATCAGTCTATTATCTTAAACGATTTAGTTGAACGTTTTACTGGTTATCCTTGGGGTTGGCCGGAAGGAGAAACTACTTTATTAATTGCACGGCTATTTGTTGCAGGTGAAATTTCTTTAATGTTAAATAGTGAAACACTTAAGTATAAAAAAGAGGCTATTCAACACTTAACAAAACCTACCCAATGGAAATTCATTAAAATACTAAAACATAAAGCTGTTGATATAGCAGACTTAAAAGTAGCAATAAAATTAGGACAAAACCTTTTTGGCAAAATAGGGCAAGAATCAGAGGAAGCTTTATATAATTTCTTCACTGAAGAACTAAATGAATGGAAAACTAAACTAACAGGCTTTAAACCTCTTGCTAATACAGGCAAATATCCAGGAAAAGAAGATATTGATACTGGGCTTGAACTACTTAAATCTCTAGAGATTCAAGATAAGTATCAATTTTTTGAAGAATTAAAAAAGAAAAAGAAAGATTTAGAAGATTTACATGAAAACCTTCATGATCTAAATAATTTTTATACCACTCAGATTAGTACTTGGGATACCCTTCAAGAAACCATGCAAGGCTCTTTTAAGGATAATCGCCAAGAACTAGATATGTTTCCTATTGCTAAATCAGCATTAGGAAAAATGGAACAAATCTTAAAAGCCCCTGCACCCTATGGAATGCTTAAAGATGTTAAAGCTCTGATAGAATCCGTAAATACTATTAATAGTCAGCTTGTTAAAGAAAACCATGAATCTGCTATAAACAGCATAGATAACAAAATAGCACAATTACAACAACAACTTATCTCAATCAAAGCAGATGCCCATCTTTCTAATCAAGTTTTATATCCTTTGCAAAACTTGAAAAAACTTATTCAAGCTGAAACTAGTATTCCATCGATTTCCCATAGAGTTAATAAGCTGGAAAAGACTTTTGATGACTCCATAGAAATAATTGAACAACACGTTCACAAAACAACACAGACAACAACACCAAATAAACCCGTTACACCTATAAATGTTGCTACACTTACATCAAAACCCTACATTGAAACACCAGAAGAAGCTAAACAGTTTATCAACAAACTAGAACAAGAAATTGAAAAAGCATTACATAATAATACACGAGTGAAAATCAGATAATAGGAAAGGCTAACAGCTTAAACACTTTTTATGAACAAGAACAAATTAAAATCATATGCTCCAAATGCACGCAAAGAGTTTATTGAGGCTGTAAAAGCCCGCGCTAACCTATTAGGATTTTCAGAAAACCATATTGAACCAGTGGAAGTTCGTGGAGATGTGCTTTTGATAGATGGCCGTCCTTTTCCTAAAACCATTCTAGAGCAACATAAACGCCTAAAAGAAAAAATTGAACTAGAAGGCTTTAACCAATTAGTAGAAGAAGTTGCTTATACATGGTTCAATCGCTTTACTGCGCTGCGTTATATGGAAATTCATGGTTACTTGGATCATGGGTTTAGAGTTCTTAGCCATCCTAATAATGGGAGTATTCCAGAAATCTTAGAGCAAGCTGCTAGGGTTGAGTTAAAAGGAATTAACCGTGATGAAGTCATTGAAATGAAGCTTGCAGGCACAAAAGACGCTGAGTTATACCGTAAACTATTGATAAGCCAATGTAATAGCCTTAGTGATGCAATGCCCTTTTTATTTGAGCGCATTAACGATGAAACAGAGCTTTTATTACCTGATAACCTACTACATTCTAATTCTGTAATTCGCAAAATGGTTACAGATACAGATGAAGCAGATTGGCAAGAGGTAGAAATCATTGGTTGGCTCTATCAGTTTTATATTTCAGACAAGAAAGATGAGGTTATTGGTAAAGTAGTTAAAAGTGAAGACATCCCCGCCGCTACACAGCTTTTTACTCCTAACTGGATTGTCAAGTATATGGTACAAAATAGTTTGGGGCGAATGTGGCTAGCAACTTATCCTAGTTCTACAATTCGTAGCAAGATGCAGTATTATATTGAGCCAGCCGAACAGACCGAAGAAGTAAAGGCGCAACTTGCCATCATTACACCAAGTAGCCTTAACCCCGAAGAAATAACCATTCTTGACCCTGCTTGCGGTTCTGGACATATCCTAGTTGAAGCTTATGAGTTAATTAAAGAAATTTACTTAGAGCGTGGTTATCGCTTAAGAGATGTTCCAAGGTTAATTTTAGAGAAAAACCTTTATGGGCTAGACATTGACGATCGCGCCGCCCAACTAGCTTGTTTTGCATTGCTGATGAAAGCGCGGGCTGATGATAGACGAATACTTGACGGCAACATTCCTAATCTAAATCTGTTAGCAATCCAGGAAAGTGCAGGTATTGATGCAAAAGAAGTTGCTGCGGCATTACTACCAGAAAAGAAAACTCGCGTAGTTGGTAATACTATGCTTTTTGCTGAAATGGAGACTCAGCAAGTTATTGAAGTTGTTGAACCCGGCAAAGTTAGCCATAGCGAAGTTATTGGACTACTTAATCTATTTGAGCATGGCAAAACCTTTGGCTCATTGATAAAGGTAGACGAAAAAGCAGTTGCACCTATTGAACGGATATCCAGCTTAGTTGATGAAATCATAGAAAACCGAGATTTATTTTCGTTGGATGCAGCTAAAACCCTACAGCCATTTGTTAGGCAAGCCACCGTTTTAGCAAAGCAATATGATTGTGTAATAGCCAACCCGCCTTATATGGGAAATAAGTTTTTTGACTCTTTATTAAAGATTTATATAAACAAAGATTACCCTAATGGAAAAGCGGATCTATATGGCTCTTTTATTCTAAGAAACCTTGATTTCTGCAATAAAAACAGTTTTGTTGGAATGCTCACAATCCCTAATTGGATGTTTCTTTCTACGTTTGAGGAACTTCGCTATTTAATGCTAAAAAACTACACTATAGATAGTTTAGTACATAATGGGCGAGGTGTGTTTGGGTCTGATTTTGGTACTTGTTCTTTTGTGCTTAGAAACATTAAATTGCCTAACTACAAAGGTGTTTTCAAAAGGCTATTTGATAAACAAGGTAGTGTTGTTAACAATGAAGAATTAGAAAAAAGATATTTTGAAGAAAAACTTCTCTTTGCAACTTCATCTACCGACTTCGCCAAAATCCCTGGCTCCCCAATTGCCTATTGGGTTAGCGATAGGGTGCGGCAGGTGTTTCAGGAAGGAAAGCCTCTTGGTGATTTTGCTGAAGTCAAACGTGGGATGACCACATCAGACAATAATAAATTTCTACGCTTTTGGCCAGAAGTATCATTTCAAAAATCATTTCTAACTGCTAAAAGCATCAAGGAAGCGTTGGAGTCAAAAGCAAAGTGGTTTCCTTACAGTAAAGGTGGTGGGTATAGGAAATGGTTCGGCTACCTTGAGTATTTCATAAATTGGGAAGATTCTGGACGTGATGTTATTGCTTTTGCCAAAATAATAAATTCATCTTATACACGAACTATTGTAAACATCCCATATTATTTTCTTCCATCAGCAACATTTTCTTATATTACTAGTGGTCCATTTAGTATGCGTTGGTTGCCAGAAGGTTGTCTTTATGATTCTGGTGGCCCTGGAGTATTTTCTACAGAAGAAAAAAGAAGATTCATATTGGGATGTATGAACTCCTCTCCATCCCAGATAGCACTCAATTTACTTAATCCTACACTAAACCTTCAAATAGCAGATGTAATAAGGTTACCTTTACCTGATTATGAAAGATTAAAGACCAATCCTTTTTTAACTACTGGAATAAATATTCTTGTATTTTTAGCTAAGGCTGATTGGGACTCATTTGAAACCTCTTGGGATTTCCAATATTTTCCAATGCTTAACGCCCTTAAAGCACCAACTATTGAGCAGTCTTTCCTAAACTGGCAAACACATTGCACAGCACAAATCAAACGAATGCAGGAGCTAGAAAC
>JAHFUF010000091.1:8071-11083 GCA_023265235.1 Blastocatellia bacterium | reverse complement strand
TAATGCATTAGTAAAAATAAACCAAGGCAAGGCCGCAATTATCTATCGGTTACATGATTGGCTAATTAGCCGTCAACGCTATTGGGGAGCACCAATCCCAGTTATCCATTGTCAAAGTTGTGGAATGCAGCCTGTTCCAGATAGCGAGCTACCAGTTTTATTGCCTGATGGCGTGCAATTTCTCCCTACTGGAGAATCTCCATTAAAGCTCAGCAGTGAGTTTAAGAATACAACTTGTCCAAAGTGCCAAGGAGCAGCAGAACGCGACACTGACACAATGGATACTTTTGTTGATTCTAGCTGGTATTGGTTTCGTTACTTAAACCCAAACAGCCCCAATGCCTTTATGGATAAGGAAAAGAGCCATTGGTTACCCGTAGATGAATATGCAGGAGGCATTGAACATGCAAACATGCATCTGCTTTATGCACGGTTCTTTACCAAAGCACTTAATGATATGGGGCTAGTTGACCATCGTGAGCCATTTAAGCGGCTGTTTAACCAAGGGTTAATCCTAGGTGAAGACAATCAAAAAATGAGTAAAAACCGTGGTAATGTTGCGGATCCTGATGAATTAGTAAAAGAATATGGTGCTGATACTATTCGCACTTATTTGATGTTTATTGGGCCTTGGGAATCGGGTGGCCCTTGGTCAAGCACAGGAATTGAAGGCATTGTACGTTTTTATAGAAAAGTCTGGAACCTAGTGTTAGAACCTGCTCCAACAAGTATTGGGACACCTAGTGCCACAGAAATTAAAGACTTACAACGTATACTCCACAAAACCATTAACAAAGTAGCTCACGATCTAGAACATTTTCAGTTTAACACTGCTGTATCTAGCCTAATGGAACTACTTAATTATTTGGCTAAAGCTAAAGACACTGCAATAAATCAAACCACTGAGTGGCAAGAAGCAATAAAAACCTTAGTTTTGTTAATTGCTCCTCTTGCTCCACATATCAGCGAAGAATTGTGGGAAGGTTTAGGACAACCCTATAGCGTTCATAAACAGTCTTGGCCAAAATATGATGCTAGTCTAGCTGCATCTGAAGTGTTTACTCTAATAGTACAAATCAATGGCAAGCTACGTGAAAGAATCGAAGAGGTTTCCCTAAGTGCTAGTGATGAAGAAATAAAACAACTAGCCCTAACTCATATAAACATTGCACCACAGCTTGCTGATAAAGAGCTAAAAAATGTTATTTATGTTCCTAAACGACTAGTCAATATTGTCGTAAAATAAACATCCCAAATCCTAAATAAAGAAGGCGAACGCGTAGGTTCGCCCCTACTTAACCCTATGAAAAAATCTATTTTATCTATAATCCTTCTTATGACTACATTTATTATTTCGGCTAATTCGCAAACACCTTTTAACAATGTTCGGTTTAACCCTGATGGGAAATACTTGTCAGATGTGCCTAAGCCAGAAGATGTTATTGGACATCAAATAGGTGAGTATTTTACCCACTATACTGACCTAGCGAATTTTTATCGTCGTATTGCGGAAACCTCTCCTAGAGTAAAGCTAATTGAGTATGGTCGCACTTATGAACGGCGTAAACTTCAGCTATTAATTATCAGTAGCCCAGAAAACCTAGCCAACATTGAAAAGATAAAAAAAGACACTGCTCGACTTAGCGATCCCCGTCAGTTATCAGATTCAGAAATGGAAAAGCTTACTAATAACCTACCTGCAACAGCCTGGTTAAACTACAATGTGCATGGCGATGAGTCTTGTTCGGCAGAAACGGCTATGGAGGTGGTCTATCACTTAGCTGCTGATCAAAGCGAGGCGACTAGTAAGCTATTAAAAGAGCTAATAATTGTAATTGACCCGTTAGTTAACCCTGATGGACGAGAACGTTATGTTAACTTTTATGAACAAGCTCAAGGAAAAGCGGCTAAATCAGACAAAAATTCTTTTGAGCACAATCAACCTTGGCCAGGAGGACGTTTTAATCACTATCTTTTTGACTTAAACCGTGATTGGGCTTGGCTTACACAAACAGAATCACAAGGGAGAATAAAAGCCTATCAAGAATGGTTGCCACAAGTATTTGTAGACTTTCATGAAATGAATGCTGACTCGACTTATTTTTTCCCACCTTCGGCCAAACCGCAAAATGCCAATATATCGCCGATTATCAATAATTGGTTAAAGATTTATGGCCAAGGCAATACAGCCATTTTTGATAAATATGGACTAAGCTTTTACACTAGCGAAGATTTTGACCTTCTCTATCCTAGTTATGGTGATTCGTGGCCTTCATTAAATGGCGCAGTAGGAATGACTTATGAGCAAGGTGGTAGCGGTCGAGCAGGTTTAAGCATAAGACTAGATGATAGACAAAAAGTTTTAACCCTACGTGAAAGAGCTTGGCATCATTTCTTAACTTCTATTGCTACATTAAAAACGACTGCTGATAACAGAGTTGCAAGGCTTCGAGACTACTATAAATTCCGTGCGCAAGCAGTAGAAGCAGGAAAAAAAGAAATAATGAAATCTTTTGTCCTGCTACCTGGAAATGATCCTAGTCGTACAGCCAAGTTAATTAGTGTGTTAATGACACAAGGAATTGAAGTAGCCAAAGCTAAAAGTAACTTTAAGGCTAAAAAAGTTCATGGCTATCTTGGTGAAATACTTGAAGAAAAAGAATTTCCGGCTGGAGCTTATGTAATTAACCTAGCACAACCAACAGGGTTTCTTGCTCGCGGACTACTTGAGCCTGAAGCAGTATTAAAAGACCTATATTTCTATGATGTAACTGGCTGGTCACTTCCACTAGCTTATAATGTACAAACCTACTGGTTAGAAGATTTAGTAACCTCCAATATAGAAAAACTTACTAGCTCTCCAATTTTAATAGGGCAAGTAATAGGAGGTCGTGCAACTTATGGTTATGTCTTTAGTTATGAGTCAAATGCTGCGGCTAAAACCTTGTCTCAACTACTCCAAGAAGATTATGAAGCATTCTTAGCACTAAAACCAATCACCATTAATGGTAA
>JAHFUF010000091.1:0-8061 GCA_023265235.1 Blastocatellia bacterium | reverse complement strand
AAGGATTTTCCTGTTGGCGCAGTAATTATCCCTGTAGAAAATAACAAAGCTAATATACATGAAAGAATTGCTGAACTTGCTAGTACTAGCGGACATGATGTAGTAGCTACTAACAGTGCTCGAAGTCAAAATGGTACAGATTTAGGTTCAAACCGAGTGCGACACATTCGCAAACCTAAAGTAGTAGTAATAATGGGGCCAGGAACTAGTGTAACTAACTACGGTTCTATTTGGCATTTACTAGATGAGCGTTATGGAATTCCTTTTATTGCTGTTTCAACTCAGCAATTAGGAGGTCTTGACCTACGTGACTATAACACAATTATTTTGCCTGATGATGATGGTACAGGGCGAAGTTTTCTTGGCTTGCTAGGTAAACCTACCATTGAAAAGCTTTCTCGTTGGGTACGTGATGGAGGAACTTTTATTGGTATTAAAGGTGGTGCTGTGTTTGCTACAGCAAAAATGTCAGGGTTAACTTCTGTAACTTATCGCTTAATTGATCGGCTTGAAGAGGAAGAACGCGTTGAGCGAGAAAAGCAACAAGAAAAACAAGACAAAGACGCAGCACAACAAACAGTTTCAACTTTACCTGCACCAACACCAAAAACTCCTGAGGAAATGCTAGCCGAAAAAATAATCCCTTATGAGGAAAAAGAACACAAGCGAATGATGGAATCAATTCCTGGTACTTTGATGAAACTAAAACTAGATAACACTCACCCACTAGGAATGGGCTATGAAAAAGATTTGGTAGTGTTAAACAACACTAGTCCTATCTTAAGCCTAACTACTAAAGGAGATAACGTTGTTTATTATCCTAAAGAACAATTCAAAATTAGTGGTTTCATTATTCCAGAAAATGAGAAAAAGCTCTCAAATTCTGCTTATTTGTTAAGAGAGCGATCTGGACGAGGTAGTTTTATCCTCTATGCTGATGATCCTAATTTTCGTTCTTTTTGGGAAGGAACAACAAGGCTTTTCTTAAACAGTATTTTGTTTGGTAACGTAAGAGATCCAAACGTAGAATAGCAAGAAAACTGACAAAACAAGTAAAGGACAGACCTACGTGTCTGTCCTTCTGTAGAACTAATAGATTACAAAACAAATATGAACCTCTCGGCTATAAATAGCCGAGTTTCTGGGTCGGAAAACGCTGTCTCACGACAGTGAAGAGCTTGAGTATCAGCAAAAGAGGTATTGAGCTTGAGATGTAGCAACCTTAGTTTGCAGTTTATCGCTTATTTCTGATAAATGTTTTAATTGCCGTTAGGCTATCAGAGTTGTGGGCTGCGTTTTACCGTTGGCAAAGTCGTCTTACAATCCCTCTACGCGCACATTCCCGCGTCCCGGCGGGTGTTAATGGTAACTTCACAATTACCATTTTTACTTTTTATCATATTAGCTTTATTTTGTATACTTATTTTTCTTATTTTATTCGCTTTTTTATCGCCTTTTCAGGCGATTGCTCCCTTGACTCGGCTCTAAAGAAGCCGAGATTGCGTTCGCAAAAGTAAATTCAAAGGTTTTATTATTTTCTTGTTGTTTTTCCTCAACATTTAGACCAATTTTTTCAAAAGCACGATAGAGGCTAACTCTTAATGTTTTAGCTTCAATATTTTGAGGAGTTATTTTTTCAATTTCATCTAAATAAGAAAGTGATTTGCTAGCAGAAGCTTGCAATTGTTTAATATCCTCTGCTTTCCAAGTGTTTGTTGGCTGGTAAGTACGCTCTAATCTTTCTTTAACAATATATATTTGCATTATACTTGAAACATCATTGCCATAAGCAGTAGCAAGTTTTAAGTAGCTATCAGCCTCATTTTTTGGTGTCTGTGCAATATGTGCTCTAGCTAAAAGCCATTGTTCATACTCTTCACGATTACCAATAGTTTTATAAATAGACGCTAGCTCTAGGTATACAATGTCTTTTTTACTTGCATCTTTTGTAACCTCTAAAATCTTACGAAACTCTGCCACAGCGCGATTTAGTGTTGCGTGATTTTTTTCTTTATCTGCATTTGAATCATTAACATATTGATTTGAAATAGAGCGAGCATAATAGATATGCACATCTATATCATTAGGATTATTTTCTAGAGCTTTAACAAAAAATGCTTCTGCTTCTGCATAACGACCTGTGTTAAACTCTTTTTGGCCTTTTGAGTAGTTATCCCAAAATACTGGTAACATCATTGCCCCACTATAAGCAATTACAGACCCTAAAGTAGCAGTAATTAAAAAGGCGCCCGCACTTTTGCCTAAAGAGCGTTTTAGATCTTTGTATCCTTCTGCAATTCTGCCATCAGGAAGTTCGTTGAAATAAGAAAGCCTAAGCCAACAACGAGTACTTAACCACAAAGTACGCACAAACAAAACAAATGATCCTATAGCAGTTAGCGGAGTAAATATAAGTAAAGGGAAAAACCAAAAATGAAACCTTAAATATTCCCAACTTAAACCTGAGGCAGATTTGCAATTGTTAAGCCTTTCAAAAGCTTCAATTAAAAACCTTTCACTTTGAACGTCTTGTGCAGATTCATCAAATCTCACATAAACACCACAGTGACGACACGACGTATCCCTACTCATAATAAATTGATTACAATTACGACAACGAATTGCAGTATTAGAGCTAAGCCGACGAGTTAAAAATTCTGGTAATGGTGCAGCATTTAATTTTTCCTCTCTACTACTTTGAACCAAAGCAATATGCTGGCAACGCTCGCAAAACTGTGTTTCTGGATCAAACATGTCAGATTGGTGACAAACATCACAGCGTTCTTGGACATTAACAACATTTCTTATTTTTATGCCATTTTCAGACATTTTTACCTCCTAAATCATAAAGGGCAAAATATCATTTAACTCGCTACAGTCAAAATACCTAGAAACAAATTTTCCTTGAGTTAAGCCAAAACTAGATTTTGTGTGTGAATAAAGAATACAACAATCTATGGAACAAACACAATTGGTTAAAATAAAGGAAAGGTTGATTTTAGAGAAACATACTAAAAAATGAGCTTATATAATATAGTTAATATGATAAAATGCTTGGCGATTTATCATCCCAAAGTTTTTTAACCAAAAAAGTTATGATTAAAGTTATGATTAATGAAGAGCTTAAAAAAAATTTAGAGTTTATTGTTGAACAACAAGCTTTACTGGCTTCTAGAATAGAGCAACTTAGTGAAAATATGCTTGCACTTAAAGATATTGTTGTAGCTAATGCCCATTCTTTAGAACGTTTAACTAACTTATTAGAAAGACTTGTAACAATACAGGAAAAAACTGACAACAATGTGGTTTTTTTAGCCAAATTTCAAGAAAAAACTAGTACAGAAGTTCTTGAATTAGCTCATGCTCATGCTCAAACAGAAGAAAAGCTTAATATTTTTATTAGTATGTTTGAAAAATATATTAGCCAAATTCAAGACTCTAACACTCCTAGTTAATAAGTTTATACTAAAATACTTGGTTAGACTTTACTTAATATAACTTAATATGACTGAACATAATTTTCAAAACAAAACTTGGACAGAAATTGCTGAATATATAAAACAAGGTACAATTTTACTACTTCCTGTAGGTTCAACAGAGGCACATGGGCCTCATCTACCGCTTGCCACTGACTCAATTATTTCACAAGAAATGTCACGTCGTGCAGCTAGTAAGCTAATTTCTTTAGGGTATAAAGCACTTATTTTACCAACTATTTCCTATAGCGTTACAGATTTTTCTATAGATTTTCCTGGCTCAATTTCACTTAGTAAAGAAACTGCTACTGGAGTAATGGTAGATATTTTTCGATCAGTAATTAAACAGGGGTTTCGCTATATTTGTGTAGCTAATAGTCATCTTGAGCCTGAACATATTGGATCTATAGTAAAAGCTTGCCAAATAATTCAAGAAGAGACTTCAATAAAAATATCTTTTCCTGACAAATGCCGTAGGCGATGGGCAAGCCGCCTAACAGAAGAGTTTCGCTCAGGTGCTTGTCATGCTGGCTCCTATGAAAGCTCCTTAGTAATGGTCGCTAGTCCTAGTCTAGTAAAAGAAGAAATAAGACAGAACCTGCCAGCTAATAATATAAGCCTCTCTGATGCAATTGGAGCAGGGATCAACACTTTTAAGGCTGCTGGAGGCGACCAAGCTTATTTTGGTATGCCTAGTCAAGCATCAGCAATTGAAGGAGAGCACACCTATAATCTTTTGGCTGATATGTTAGTAGAAGCAATAGAAGAAACATTTCCTGAGCTTAAGAAAAATTAAACCCTATGACTGACAAAAAAATTAGCGAGATTATTTCTTCGCATTCAATCTTAATAGGATTGACACCAATTATCCCTATCCCTTTTGCTGATGACTTGGCAAAGGCTTATTTTCAACAACGAATGGTGCGAAAATTAGCAGAAAGCTATGAACAAACCTTAAGCATCCAAGACTTAAAAACTCTAACAAACGAAGAAGCTCAAGGATGTTTTCCTGGTTGTTTAACCTCAGTTTTGTTTTATCCAATAAAAAAACTATTTCGTAAGATTTTCTTCTTTCTTGAGTGGAAACGGGCAATTGATACGGTTAGTCATTTTTATCACAAAGGGTACTTGATAGAGTATTCTCTAGAGCAAGGATTACTTACACCTAAAGGAGAATATAGTGCTGGTCAAATTCGCAAAGCAATTGAAGCTACTTGTCAGGAAATAGGTACTAATCCAATTGAAAAAGCTGTTAGAACAACTTTTGATCATTCTAAAAAAGCAGTAAAAGATATAGCAGATACATTATGGAAAAATATCTCGCAAATTACTGGTAAGCCTAATGATGAAGAGTTGCAAAAAGTCGCCCAAACTGTAGAATCTGCTGAGGTTCGCACAGGTGTAACCACTGAGTTAGAACAAGCTTTGGTTACTATTCCACCTAGCTACTTCCAGCATTTAACAGAAAGGTTTTTATTTCATCTAAAAAACCAAAAAGATTAAGTAACACCTATCTATTACCAGGGTAACTTTGGTTCATCATATCTGTATAAGCTAATATAGGTTTAGGAATAAAAGGGGCTGGTTGGAGAAATTGCTCTAACACTTTTGTTTCATAAACAGCCTCGTTAAGTATTTGATCTTGCCTAATAGTAGAGTTCTCTATTGAAATCCCAATAATTAATTGCCGACTATAAACATAGCCAAATAGCCCAACACTAAGAGCCGCGCTTTCACCAACATGTTTTCTATACTGAAATATCCCTGATGAAACCAATACACCAGCCAAATTACCTAGGTCTGTTTCTTCTTTGCAAAATATATTTTTAGCATTTTCGTGTATGCCAAAAAAAACCATAGTAGTTTCGCTATCAGAAAATTGATCGTTAATATCTCTAGGTTCTGTTTGGTCTTTAATATAACCGTCTTTTACTGTAACAAATATTGGAGCACTCCATTGTCTAGTTTTTGGATCTCGTGCAACAGCAATTCCTCTACCTGCTTCATTCCCAGGCTTTTCTCCAAAACGTTTATAGGAAGACACAATTATCATAATTTGGGCATTATTATACATATATTTAGGAATTGGATAGAGTCCAGCATTAATTTCTTTTATCAGAGAAACTGCCCCTGTTACACGTTCACTTGCTCTATTAATCGCTTGTTGGCGTTTTGCTTGTATTGGACTAGACGAAGGTTCTTTTGCTTCTATATTGCTTATAATTTTACTTATAGCCAATGTGTGTTTGTTATTTTCTGCTAAAGAGCTAATGGTAAGAAAAGTCATAACTAATAGTAGACAAATGACTATAACAGAAATCTTCCTCATAACTTACTCCATTAAATTTATAATTTATTTATGTATAAAAGCTTAAATTTTAGCTAAATTTTTCTATTAATATTTTGTAATGAAAATCAAAATAGAGTTTTATAAACTCAAAGATACCTTATCTAGCAACACTTGACAAGTAGGGCAAAGCGTATCTGTTGATAGGCAGTTATACTGGGACTATCTAGACATAAAAAATTAGATGCTTTACAATCCTGACTATCTCTCAAGCTCTCAAGGTAGGGATTTTGCCCTGCTAACAATCCTAGGATTTTTAAATCATGAAAAATTGCCCAGTCTGTCAAACAAAATTCCAAGAAGAAATACTTTTTTGCCCTAATGATGGGGAACGCTTAAAAGATTATACTGATCTTAAAGACCCTAAGGATCCATTAATTGGTTTTGTTTTAGATAACAAATATCGTATTGACCGTAAATTAGCCGAAGGTGGCATGAGTAACATTTATCTTGCTAACCACTTACAGTTAGACATACCTGTAGCAGTAAAAGTAATGCATGACCACCTAGTTTCAGATGAAAAAGCCATTCGCAGGTTTCGCAGAGAAGCACAATCAGCAATGCGAATACGCCATACTAATGCTATCACAGTTTTAGACTTTGGTGTAACCGATCGTAAGCTTGTTTACCTAATAATGGAATATTTACAAGGTTGCACCTTAAAAGATAAATTAAAGCGTCAGCCTAGATTGCCCCTAAAAGAAGTACATAATATTTTCCAACAGGTTTGTGCAGCAGTAAAAATTGCTCATCGTCGCGGTATTATTCATCGTGACTTAAAACCAGAAAATATTTTTCTTCAACAAGATGGAGATATGGAGGTAATTAAAGTACTGGATTTTGGTATTGCCAAGCTCCAATTTTCCGAAGAAAACCTTACTCAAATGGGGGCTTCCTTAGGTTCACCTCACTATATGGCCCCAGAGCAACTAGGTGATAATGAACAAATAGACCTGCGTGCTGACATATACTCTTTAGGAGTAATTTTATTTGAAACCCTAACAGGTGAAACCCTCTTCAAAGGCTCGTCTTCCACTGCGATAGCTTATAAACACATAAGTGAAAAGCCTCGTGAAATTCTCTCTATTAGACCAGAATTATCTCAACAATTAGAAATAGTGGTACAAAAGGCTCTAGAAAAAAATGCTAGTGCTAGGTACGAAGATATTGCTTCTTTTATAGAAGATTTAACAGAAGCTTTTGACAGCTTAAATAATGTTGACGAACAAATCTCAGACTCTGCTTCTCGTAAGTTAAAACCCAATTATACCCAACCAGACGAAGATGAAAATGCTACTTTATTACGCTTATATACTAAAGCTGAATGGCCGTCTGTAAATATCCCTATTTTTTTACATGAACTTCCTGTTTATTACAACCTAGATGCTCTTTTTTTACCTGAGTTTTTTGGGGCATTAGCCGCAGATAAGGTAAGTGGGATTACCTGGTTTTCTTCCAATACAAATATTAAAGGGATTGTTTGGCAAGATGGTGAAATTGTCTTTGCTATCTCTAATGATCAAACTGAAAGATTAGGAGAAAGATTAGTACGTCAAGGTCGAATTAGTAGACAACAATATATTAAGGCACTGAGAGATCAAAAAGATCAAGAAAATATAAGTATCTTAGAAACATTGATTAGCTTACAGTTTTTGCCAGTAGAAGCAGTCCCTCCTCTCTTAAACGCACATATTTATAGTATTTGCTATTCGTTAATTGATTGGGAAGAAGGTGGTTATGCTTTTGATGCTTCTCCTTTTACTCAAAATACTTCCGTTTCTCTTCCTGTAGGTGAGTTAATACTAGAATCTGTACGCAGTTTGATAGACCTAGGCCGTATTAAAGCTTTTTTAGGTAGTGAGGATGAACTATGGTTGTGTGCAATAGATTGGCCAGATCGTGACAAAATTATGTTACGTGCAGATGAACTAACTATATTAAATCAGTTATCAACTCCTCATAATATTACTCAAACATTAGAGGTTTTAGACTTCCCTGAAGAACAAGTTCTACGCACTTTAGCAGCTTTGTTGTCCTTACGCGCATTAGCACGCGTAGATAAGCCTACAGCAGAAGCCGCAGTTACGACTCCTAGTCAAACTCTTCCCCCACAAGCACCAGCATTTAATATGGAAAATATTTCTCTTTTCTTTTATGAACTAGAAAATATTTCTTCTCAACTAAGCCGTGCTGGTAATGATTATCATGCTCGATTAGGAATTAGTACACAGACCACTT
>JAHFUF010000676.1 GCA_023265235.1 Blastocatellia bacterium | reverse complement strand
GCAGCAATGGTTTGTGTGATTGGTGCAGATGTAAAAGAAAAATTTTTTCCTAGCATTGATGCAATAGGTAAAACACTAAAAGTTCGTGAACTGCCACTGAAAGTAGTTGGAATAGAGGCAAAACGAGGCTCAATGTTTGGTCAATCTTTTGATAATCAACTTTATATACCTTTAACCACTTATGGACGTATTTTTGGTCGTCAACAAAGCCTAACTTTACATGGCAAAACCCTTGACAAAGAAGGGTTTCCTATAGCTATTGAAGAAGCAACTGTTGCTTTGCGTAATAAGCATAAACTTAAAGGCAATGAAGAAGATGATTTTGGATTAGTTAATGTTGATCAATTAAATAACCAAGTAGATCAATTTACAGGTGCTATTGCTGGGGTTGCCGTCCCAATTACTTTTATTTCATTACTTGTTGGGGGAATTGTGGTAATGAATATTATGTTAGTTAGCGTTACAGAACGTACCTTTGAAATAGGTTTACGTAAAGCAGTTGGAGCAACACGTAATCAAATACTTTTACAATTTATGATTGAGTCTTCTTTGCTTTCTGCTATTGGTGGGGTTTTAGGCTTACTAACCGCCGCAGGTTTGTCTTGGGGAATTGCTAAAGCCACACCAATCCCAATGACCATTACTCCTGCTTATATTATGCTTTCAGTAATGGTTTCTGGTGGTATAGGGATGATTGCAGGTATTTATCCTGCTTACAAAGCTGCAAAACTAGACCCAATTATTGCTTTAACTAAAAACTAGTGAGGTTAAATATTATGAAAAAGCCAAAGTTTATTTTCAAAGAAATTGTTCTAATGGCTATAGATAACCTCAAAGCCAATAAATTTCGTAGCTTTCTTACTGTGTTAGGGATTGTTATTGGAGTAATGACAGTTATTGCTATTGCTTCTTTACTCACAGGGTTAAGAAAAAACCTAGTTTCTGTGATTGAAGAATATGGCACCAATAATATCTATGCTTTTCACCTCTCTACTGGGCCTCGTGTAGGAAATCGTGATAGGGCAGAGCGGCTAAGAAAACCACTTACGGAAGAAGACGGTGAAATAATTCGTGCACAAGCTAGTGCGGTTAATGATGTCGCCGACTCTTTATTTGTGAATTGGTCAGATAGCACTATTCAATATAAAGATAAAAAGTATCGTAGGGGAAATGTAACAGGGGTTTCACCTAATTATGCTCAGGTTGTAAACCTATCTGTAGGGCAAGGACGTTTTTTTACTGATATTGATGAACAACATAGAAGGAATGTAATAGTTTTAGGCATTAGTGTAGCAAATGCACTTTTTCCTAATACTAGTCAAGTTATTGGATCAAAAGTGACTTTTGTAGGAAAAGAGTTTGAAATTATCGGGATACTAGAAAAAAGAAAAAGTAGCTTTTTAGGAGAAAATGACGAAGACAATGATGTTTTAGTCCCTTATCGAACAGCAAGAAAAGTTTCTCCTCGTAGTGAGACTTTAATGCTAATAGTCCAATCTCATACAGGTAAACTCCAGCAAGCATTAGGGCAGGTACAAGAAATTTTACGTCGTGAGCGTAGTGTTAAATTTAATGAACCAGATAATTTTGATTTAGGAACTGCCGATCGCTTTGTAGAACAATTTGATTCAATTATGGGTGGAATAGGAATAATTGCAATTTTGCTTTCTAGTATAGGGTTACTTGTTGGTGGTATTGGAGTTATGAATATTATGTTAGTAAGTGTAACAGAACGTACAAAAGAAATTGGAGTAAGAAAAGCTCTTGGGGCACAACGTAGAGATATTGTTATGCAATTTCTTTTTGAGGCTATGACATTAACTTTTCTAGGTGGTCTCCTAGGAGTGATACTTGCAGTAGCAGCAGTAAAGCTAATTAGCTTTTTAAAACCCAGTTTGCCTGGAGTTATTCCTCTTTGGGCTGTTACTTTAGGTATAGTCGTATCTGTTGCTATTGGGTTAGTTTTTGGCGTTTGGCCAGCCACTAAAGCCTCTCGCTTAGATCCTATTGAGTGTTTACGCTATGAGTAGAATAGCCAGAGAAATTGCCTTTAACAGGATTGTTGCTTTACCAATCCATGCACCAGAACTATAATTAGCAAGTTTATTGAGTTGTTACCAAACAACTTTGACTCTTAGTTAATCTTCAAAAACATAATTACTTGTTAAATTATTTCTTTATACTTGATAACAAGTGAAATTTCTGGTTTGTGGAAAACGATATGCAAAATAATGAGACTCCAAATGCAGGAATAAACCCTGAGCCTAATGCAAAGAATTCTAATGCTTCTAGTACAGAAGGATTGAGAACTCCTATAAGAAATACTAGTTCAGTACAAACAGAGAGAATTGCTAGTAAACCAACAAGACTTCAAAGGTTTTTTTCTAAAAAAACTTTTTTAGCCTTATTTTTATTGGCTGCTATTTTAGGTTTAGTAACAGGGTTAGAACTTTCCTATCAATATGGTCTTACCTATGATGCTCAAGCAGTAAAACAGTTAGCAGATTATAAACCTAGTTTGGTAACTCAAGTAATTGCTGATGATGGCAAAACAATAATTGGAGAATTTTCTTTAGAACGTCGTGTACCGCTTAGTTATGATGAAATCCCAGTAAAAATGCGTCAGGCTATTATGGCAATAGAAGATGCTAGGTTTATACATCATTGGGGTATTGATCCTATTGGAATTGCTCGTGCTGGTTGGCGAAATTTTCAAGCAGGTGCAACTGTAGAAGGAGGTTCAACCTTAACTCAACAATTAGCAAAAATGCTTTTCCTTTCACCAGAAAAATCTCTTACACGTAAAATGAAAGAAGCACTACTAGCGTTACAGATTGAAAGAAACTTTACTAAACAACAAATTATGGAGTTTTATTGTAATCAAATCTTTTTAGGTGGTGGTTCTTATGGCATAGAAGCAGGTGCTCAATATTATTTTGGTAAATCAGCAAAAGACTTAGAGTTAGAAGAAATGGCTTTACTTGCAGGGCTGCCAAAAGCTCCTAGTGCTTATTCTCCTACTCGCGATATTAAGCGTGCCCAAGCACGACGCAACCTTGTACTTGATAATATGGCTGAAGAAGGTTTTATTAGCCGCTCTGAAGCAAATACAGCAAAGAATAAACCAATTAAATTAAATGTTTATTCTCGTATTGGAAACAATAATTCTCCTTATGGATATTTTGTTGAAGAAGTGCGCCAATACCTGGAAGAAAACTATGGTACTAGAGTTGCGCATACCTCAGGAATGAAAGTCTACACTACGCTTAATGCAGAGGCACAACAACATGCTATGCAAGCTGTACGTAGGGGATTACATGATTATAGTCATCGTCATCCTAATAATGAACCAGTTAAATTTTATAATGTA
>JAHFUF010000675.1 GCA_023265235.1 Blastocatellia bacterium | reverse complement strand
TTGGATTTCCCTACAATCAACTAATAGGAAGCACTTCCCTTGATCCTAGATGGCGAACAATATACGAGGATGGCTCGCCATTTTTAGGAGAAAAGCATCCTGCAATGGAGACTTTGCGCACAGGAAAGCCTTGTTCAGGAGTAATAATGGGTATCTATAAGCCAAATGGCATGCTATCTTGGATTTCTATCAACACACAACCATTGATAAACCCTGGTCAAACAAAACCTTATGGAGTAGTAAGTTCTTTTCATGACATTACTGAGCGTAGACAAGCTGAAGAAGGTTTACGTGAGAGTGAAGCACAGTTACGCGAAGCACAACAAATTGCTCATATTGGTAGCTGGAGTGTTGACCTTAGTACAGATATCCTACGTTGGTCTGATGAAATGTATAGTATATTTGAAACTGACTCAAAACAGTTTGACCTCTCTAAAACAGCTTTTATCGCTATAATCCACCCAGAAGATCGCGATATTGTAGATAAAACCTTTTATGATTCACTAGCAAATAAACTCCCTTTCCAAATTGTACATAGGGTTTTGTTACCAAACCAACGTATTAAGTTTTTACAAGCACAAGGAATTCATTATTACGATAATAATGATCAACCATTGCGTTCTGTTGGTACAGTACAAGACATTACAGAACGTGTGATAGCAGAACAAAAAATAATTGCTTCATTAAGAGAAAAAGAAGCAATGTTAAAAGAAATCCACCATCGAGTAAAAAATAACTTACAAATTATTAATAGCCTCCTTAACTTGCAAAGTGCTCAGATTAAAGATCCTATAGTAACAGCAGCTTTTACAGAAACCAAAAACCGTGTCCGTTCTATGTCTTTACTCCATGAAACTCTTTATAAATCAGAGAATTTTGCTCGTATTGACCTCTTTAGTTATGTAAATAGCTTGTGTTCTCATTTGTGCCGTTCTTATGGTGCTAATAACAGCGATACTAAAGTCTTAATTGATATTGAAGAAATCGAACTAGATCTTGAGCATACTATTCCTATTGGTCTAATTATTAATGAGCTAGTTTCTAACGCTCTCAAATATGCATTTGTAGAAAATGGTTGTGGAATAATCAATGTAAAACTGATGAAATCAGACAACAGGTTGCTTTTAATAGTTAGCGATAATGGTAAGGGGTTGCCTAAAGACGTTGATTTTCACTATACTGACTCTTTAGGGCTTAATCTAGTAAGTGACCTTACTAGTCAGTTAAGAGGTGTAATAAAACTTGACAATAGTAATGGGACAGTTTTTAATATTTCTTTCCCACACTAAAATGTCTACTTAGGGCCTTAAACTAATGCCAGAAAAAATTTTTATAGTCGAAGATGAATTTTTAGTGGTACGTGATTTAAAAAATCAACTTGCTTCCCTTGGGTATGACGTAGTAGGAAGCACTCCGTTAGCAGAAGAAGCCTTAGAGCTAACAAAAATATTAAAACCCAACCTAGTGCTTATGGATATTAGGTTACAGGGAGCAATGGATGGTATTACAGCAGCAGAAAATATTCGTAAAATTTGTAGATTACCTGTTGTATATCTAACAGCTAATGCTGATGATGCAACACTAAAACGTGCGTTAGTGACAGAACCTTTTGGTTATATCTTAAAGCCATTTGAAGAACGAGAACTAAAGACTGTAATTGAAATGGCATTATACAAACATAGGGCTGAGAGGCGACTGCAAGAAAGTGAGCGTCGTTTTGCTACTACATTAAACAGTATTGGTGATGCAGTAATTGCCACAGATGAAAAAGGTATTATTACTTTTCTTAACCCTGTTGCATGTTCTTTAACAGAATGGCCATTACCTGAAGCACTAGGAAAGCCTTTAGCAGAAGTGTTTCATATCATCAATCATTTTACTCGTAAGCCAGTAGACAATCCTGCAACCCTAGTCCTACGTTATGGCCAAAAGGTAGGTCTAGCCAATAACACCATTTTGGTAAGTCATAATGGTAAAGAAATCCCTATTGATGATTGTGCTTCTCCTATTCATGATGATGATGGGAGTTGTACTGGAGTAGTTTTGGTTTTTCGTGATGTAACAGAAAAGAAAAAAGCTGAAGAACAAATACAAAAAAGTGAAGCACGGTTTCGTCAACTAGCAGATGCAGCACCTGTTATGATGTGGTTGACTAATACAGAACAACAGCACATTTTTTTTAGCAAGCCTTGGCTAGATTTTACTGGTCGAACAATATCTGAAGAATGCAATCAAGGATGGTGCGTTGGTGTACAACAAGAGGATCAAGAAAAGTTATTTACCGTTTATGACAATGCTTTTCTACGTAAGAAATCTTTTCAACTAGAATACCAACATAAAAGACATGATGGAGTATACCGTTGGTTATTGCTAACAGGTGTACCAATTTTTACTAATAACAACAGTTTCGATGGGTTTATAGGTTCTTGTATTGACGTTACAGAACATAGGAATTTGGAAGAAAAAGTACAACAAATCCAAAAAATGGAAAGTATTGGACAATTAGCTAGTGGGGTTGCACATGATTTTAATAACCTATTAATGGTAATTAATGGCTATAGTAGCTTACTAATCAGAAATATCCCTAAAAAACATTCTTGGCATGCAGCAGCAAAAGAAATTCTATTTGCTGGTGAACGCGCAGCAGAACTTACACGCCAATTGCTTATTTTTAGTAGTAAGCAAATGATACAAATGAAACCGCTTCAGCTTAATAAAGTTATAAGTAATATGGAAAAAATGTTGCGCCGGTTAATCCCAGAAAACATTACTTTGCAAACCTCACTAGCAAAAAATTTACATATAATTGAAGCTGATATTAGTCAAATTGAACAAGTATTGATGAACTTAGTAGTTAATGCTCGTGATGCTTTACCAGAAGGGGGAGAGGTAACAATAAAAACGTCTAATTGTTATATTGATCACAGGTTCTTAGGAATTCGCACAGAATTACCTATAGGCAATTATGTGCAATTAAGTGTTACAGATAATGGAACTGGTATTGAAGGGAATATTAAAGATCGTATTTTTGAGCCTTTTTTTACTACCAAAGAAGTTGGTAAAGGCACAGGGCTTGGATTAGCAACCGTTTATGGGATTGTTCGTCAATGTAATGGGGCAATTGATTTAGAAAGTAAACTAGGAGCAGGAACAACATTAACCATTTTCTTACCTTTATCAGAAAGAAAAAGTTCTAATGGTATAGACTTAGAAGAATCTACACAAATGAGTGCTGAACAAAAAACTGTCCTAGTTGTCGAAGACGAAGATGCAGTGCGTAAAGTAATTTCTAGTGTGATTGAAGAAGAAGGTTATAAAGTTTTAGAAGCACAAAATGGGGCCGAAGCATTACAAATCATTTTAGAAAAAGGCGTA
>JAHFUF010000674.1 GCA_023265235.1 Blastocatellia bacterium | reverse complement strand
TATCAACTTTTAAGGGTTAAAAGGAAACTATTTTTTCTCCTAATTTCCTATAGTGCTATAATCTTGATTCTTAACAACCTGCGTTAATCCAGAAGTAGCGCGAACAAAATAATAATCAATTGTAATAAATCTATATACTTTAGATAAAGGTAGAATACTTTATGATTAGACGAAACTTTTTCTATGTATTTTTTCTAGCGTTAATAGCTTTTTGTTCATTCTCTCAAGTTATCGCTCAAGACAAAGTACTAGTGCCAGAAATGATTTTTGGCATTAAGACTATTGTTGATGCTCAAATATCTCCTAGTGGTGAAACGGTTGCTTTCCAAGTTAGTCGTGCTAGACGCGATGATGAAGGGCCAGGTGGAGCAATTAGCGAAATTTGGACAATGCCAACAAAAGGCGGTCAAGCTACACGATTTACTTATAATGAAAGAAGCGATCGCCAGATTCAATGGGCAAAAGATGGTAAATCATTTGCGTTTATTTCTCAAAGAGGTGCTTCACCAATTGCACAGGTTTACCTAATCTCATTAGAAGGTGGTGAGGCAAGACAGGTTTCCAAAGCAGAAAATTCTGTCACTGCTTTTAAGTGGTCGCCTGATGGTAGCAAAATAGCTTTTTTAATGGCTGATGCTAAAACTCAAAATGAAACAAAAAATGAAAAAGAAGGCAAGGATTGGGTAGTTGTTGATAAGAACTATAAACATACTAGGGTTTATTTACTTGATATTAAAACAGGCGAGCAAAAACCAATTACTTCTCCGGCTATTACTGTGCATGATTTTGATTGGTCGCCAAATGGTGATCAACTAATACTTGCGGCGGCAGACACTCCTACCATAGACGATCAATTTATGAAAAGTAAGCTTTTGCTACAGTTTATAGATGGTGGAGAACCAAAATTATTAGTTAAAACTGAAGGAAAGTTAGTTTCTCCTCACTGGTCTCCTAATGGTAAATGGATAGCTTGGTTAGGGGCAGTTTCTTTTAATGATCCTTTTCCTGGGAGTGTCTTTGTTGTTTCTAGCGAAGGCGGTGCATCAGAAAACCTAGTAAAAGGTTTTGTCGGCTCGGCCATAGGGTTAAGCTGGTTACCAGGTTCACCTAGCACCATAGTATTTACTGCAACAGAAAAACAAGTTAATACATTAACTGCTATTTCAGTACCTGATAAAAGTAAAATGGTACTTAATTCACAAAACCTAGCTTATGGTTCAGGGGTGAGTTTTACTAGTAGTGGAAAAAATTGGGTGATTGCTGCTAGTACTCCTCAACATCCAAATGAAATTTTCCTAGGTGAAGGCAGTAGAACCGCTAGCAAAATTACAAACTTTAACCCTCAACTAGCAGATTTGAAATTAGGTGAACAAGAAATAGTTAAATGGAAAAGCAGTGTAGATAGTTTAGAAATTGAAGGGGTATTGGTTAAACCTGTTGGCTATGAAAAAGGCAAGCGTTATCCACTAATAATGCAGCCACATGGTGGGCCAGAAGCAGCAGACTTAAATGGATGGTTGGCAAGTTACTCACGTTGGGCGCAAGTCCTTGCTGGTAAAGGCTATGTGACATTTTATCCTAATTATCGTGGTAGTATTGGACGTGGTGTAGAATTTTCCAAAGGTGATCACCGTGATTTAATGGGTAAAGAATTCCAAGATATGGTTGATGGTATAGATTACCTAATCAAAGAAGGAGTAGTTGATGGTGATCGTGTTGGTATAGGTGGTGGTAGTTATGGTGGTTATACTTCAGCTTGGGCATCTACTTATGGCAGTAAACGCTTTAAGGCTTCAATTGCTTGGATGGGTATTAGTAATTGGTACAGTATGACAGGTACGGCAGAAATTTTCTTAGAAAACTCTGCTGTACATTGGGATTTAATGATGTATGACAATTACCAAATTTACTTTGAACGTTCACCAATTGCACATATTAAAAATGCTAACACTCCTACTTTAATCATTCATGGAGCACAAGACACACGCGTACCAATAGGACAATCACAAGAACTTTATACAGCACTAAAATGGAAAGGTGTGCCAGTAGAATTTGTTATCTATCCTCGTGAAGGGCATGGTCTAACAGAAAAGGCTCACCAAGCTGATTTTATGCAACGTGTATTTGGTTGGTTTGATAAGTATTTAAAATAAAGAACATAAATTTTATAGGCCAAGTTTTCTAATAAAATCGGGCAGATTTATTCTGCCCAACTTTATTCTAGGGCAATTAACTTTTAGCGAATGGTCATTATTGTTGCTAGCATTGTTGCAACTATTTTTTCTTTATCACCATTTTTTCCAATAACATCTCCTGAACAAACAGTAATATTTTTCCCAGGTTTAGTTACTTGGCCTTTGGCTATAAATATCTCTGCTAGGGCAGGGGAGAGAAAATTTATCTTAAACTCAATAGTCAATACATCTGCCCCTTCTGGCATAAGACTAAAAGCTGCATAACCACAAGCACTATCAACAATAGTTGTTACAATACCTGCATGTAGATAATTATTTTGCTGTGTCAAATCACTACGAAAAGGTAGTTGAATTTCTACTTTCCCAGGTAGAACTTTAGTTAGCTGAGCACCAATACTTTGCATAACTCTTTGCCTGGAAAAACTATCATATACTTTGGCTTCAAAATTTAAGTCTTTAGGCTCAAAGTTGTAGTTACTCATATTTCTATTCCTTACATTTGACCAAAATATCTATTTTTTATCTATTTTTTATCTATTTTTAGCTTCTTTAAGCTTCCCTCACCGCTAACTTGTCTAGTATTTATTTGAGCTATTGCTTCAGCTTTAGCAAATACTCGCATAAGGTTTTCGCCTAGTACTTTTTTGATGTCTTGTTCGCTATAACCGCGCTTTAGTAGTTCATAAGTTATATTAGGAAGCTTGGCAATATCTTCCATATCTTTAGGTAAATCAGGAACACCATCAAAGTCTGAACCAATCCCAACATGGTCAATTCCTGCGACTTTAATGATATGTTCAAAGTGATCCATTAACACTGATAATGGTACTGGGAGCAGGGGATTAGCCGCAAATAGTTTGTCACGTTCTTCTTCTAGCTTTTTAGCATCGTCTTTGTATGTTTGATTAAGGGTTTCTAGTTGTGTCTTTAACTTTTCGTCTCGTACTTTTCTAGCAGCAATATAATCTTGGCTAATAAATCCAGAGAAAAAATTGACCATTACTACACCACCGTTTTTAGCAATTCTTTTTAATAGGTCGTCAGAGATATTTCTTGGATGGTCGGCTAAAGCCTTTGCTGATGAGTGAGACGCAATTATAGGGGCTGTAGAAATATCTAGTACATCACTCATAGTCTTATCAGAAACATGTGAAACATCAATCAACATTCCTAATCGATTCATTTCACCAACAA
>JAHFUF010000673.1 GCA_023265235.1 Blastocatellia bacterium | reverse complement strand
TCCATGATGAGAGATTGTTGGCCGATCTTCTATCTTTTTCTGATTTGTAGGTTACCCTTTATTTATCAAGTCTTTACAGAAACTCCATCCAGCAAAAACAAACCTCTTGAATATGGGTTATAAATAAATTGACTGTAAAAGTTTTAATTTCTATAATCAAAAGCATTATGTTATGGCAATTGGTTTCACTTTTTCTATTATTAACCATTTTTGCTGGAAATGTTGTAGCAAGTTTTTCTTATCTAAAAGTGGGAACACAAGATACTTGCTGTCACAATGTAGGTGTTTCTGAGTCGCAAGAAAAGCAAAATTGTTCAATGGCTTGTTGCGTTCAAGGAAAATCTCCTATTGGTTCTCCGGCAGCAAAACTTTGTTGTGATACAACTTGTGGTGGAAATAATAGTAGTGATTCTCCTTCACACCCAGACAACCCTAGTCAAATTCCATCACCTAGTAGTTCTTGTATTACTGTTATTTTACCTACTAATAGGTCATCTTTAGAAAAGCTTCTTATCTCGACTAAATTCTTAGAAAAAGCCTTTCTTTACTCGCAACCAACAGAACTTTACTTACAAAACTCTGCATTTTTAATTTAACCATCATACGTGTAGTGTCTCTTTTTTAGACAAATTTGGTGCTAATGATATGTTTTAAATAAATATTTAAAACAATCTCCTTATGCACTCATATTTTCACAGCTAAAAAATCGCAAATGGAGACAAATAGAGTATGGTTATCTTATTTTATTGGAAAAATGTCCCTATCGCTTTGTTTATAGTAATACTAGCTATAGGTTTTGTTGACATTACTCTAGCTCAAGAAACAATACAAATAGGACAAATAGATCCAAAAAGCTCTGTAATTACTCAAACTAATGCTGTTAGTATTGCTAGTTTGGTAGAGATTGCTTTAGAGTCAAACCCTGAATTAACAGTAATGCGCCGTGAGTTTGATGCTGCTCATGCGCGTATTCCCCAAGCAAAAGCTTTGCCTAACCCAATGATAAACTTTGGTAATACTACAGTTGGAAACCCTATTCCTTTTACTGGTATATCAGATGATTTTAACGATTTTTACGTAGGGTTTAGTCAAGAATTGCCTTGGTTTGGGGTTCGTCGATTACGTGGACAAGTGGCTAGCTCAGAAGCAGAAGCGAAATTTCAAGAATACCAAGTTATACTTAGACAATTGAGAACGGAGGTTAAACTAGTAGCTTATGAACTCTATCATCTTGACCGTAAGCTTACTGTAATTAAACGAGATATTGAGATACTAAAAAAGTTTGCTCTAATAGCAGAAGCTCGCTACTCTGTGGGCAAAACCCAGCAAGTAGATGTTATTAACGCCCGTGTAGAAATAGCTGAGCTTCTTGACCAACAAGGCACATTGGAAATAGAGCGTCAATCAATGGTTGCTCGTATTAACCATCTACTTTACCGTGATCCAGAAACGCCCATTGACTCACTTGCAGAAATTCAACCAAATCTGGTATTCCCATCACTAAATGACTTAGTAGCTTTAGCTCTAGAGAATGCTCCTGAATTAAAGCAACATAAGCGCAAAATTGATTCTAGTAACCATTCGCTTAGACTAGCCGAACGTGAAGCAAAATATCCAGAAGTTGGCTTACAGTTTACTTATCATAAGCGAATAAGTTTTGCTGATTACTACACCTATGGAGTTACACTTAAGTTACCTTTATATGCTTTTAACAAAGAGAGATATGGAATTGCTGAACAAAGTGCTGAACTTGCAGCAGCTAAATCTCGTCTAGCCTCAAATAATTCAATAATTCGATATAGACTAAGTGATGCACACCTTCGTGCTAGTAAAGCCTTAAAGCTAATTAGGCTTAATCAAGAAGCAATTATTCCTCAAGCTACACTTGCCTTAGAAAGCGCAATATCAGCTTATCAAGTAGGGCAAGTTGATTTCCTCACTTTATTAACCACACTCAAACGCGCTGTTAATTATGAAACGCGCTACTACGAACTGCTAGCCAATTATCAAAAGGCTTTGGCAGAAATGGAAACCTTTGTAGGTATTGAACTTACTGATTAAATGGTAAGGAGAAAAATTTATGGAAGAACAAACATCAAAGAATAATTTACCTCAACCAAGCACTATTAACCGCAAAGTTATGCTAGTGGCAGTTTTAGCGATTGGTTTACTCTCTTTTGAAACAGCTATTTTAGTTAAATCTAAGCTTAAAGGACAGAGTGTGCAACAAACATTATCAGCCACCAACAAATCAGAAGAAGCTAATGACAAAGACGAGACAATTGACTATTGGACTTGTTCTATGCACCCATTTGTAAAGGAAACAGTTCCAGGAAAATGTCCTATTTGTGCAATGGATCTTATCCCTGTAAAAAAAGGTAGAATGACAGATTTGTCTATGGTGAAAGACAATAGTTTTACTATTTCTCCAGAGCGGCAACAATTGATAGGAGTTAAGTTAACTGAAGTTAAGTCACAAAATATTAATAAAACAATTCGTGGGGTTGGAAACATTGCAGTAGATGAAACCAAAATGGTTGAAGTCCAAACCAAATTTAGTGGTTGGATAGACAAAGTTTTTGTTAATCAACTAGGGCAATTTGTTAAAAAAGATGATCCTTTATTTACTGTTTACAGCCCAGAACTTCTAGCAACCCAAGAAGAATATTTGCTTGCTTGGCGTGGTACAAAACAGTTTGAACATAGTGAATATAAAGAAGTTGTTAGTATGGATTCGCTACTAAGAGCTTCAAGACGAAGACTTTCACAGTGGGATATTAGTAATGAACAAATTGATGCACTAGAAACAACAGGCAAAGCCGAACGCAGCCTTACAGTTTATGCACCAGCAAGTGGTCATATTATTATGAAAAATGCTTTATCTAATATGCAGGTGACTCCTGATATTAAGCTTTACACAATTGCTGATCATAGTAGGGTTTGGGTCAATGTAGATGTGTTTGAGACTGATTTAGCAATGATAAAACTTGGTCAATCAGCCGAAATGACTGTTCCTGCTTATCCTGATAAAAAATTTTGGGGCAAAGTAACCTTTATTTCACCACACTTAACAGGTGAAACTCGCACACTAAAAGTAAGGCTAGAATTTGATAACCCTAGCCTAATACTAAAACCAGAAATGTATGCAAATGTTGAGTTTGAAGTACCAATGGGTGAGCGGATAGTTATTCCAGAATCTGCTGTGATTCGTACAGGAAAGCAAAATATTGCTTTTGTTAGCTTAGGTGAAGGATATTTTGCGCTTCGCAATATTTCACTAGGGATGAAATTTGATGGATGGTATGAGGTATTAGCCGGACTAGAAACAAATGAGCAGATTGTTACATCAGCAAACTTCCTAGTTGATGCAGAAAGCAAACTTCAAGGTGTTA
>JAHFUF010000090.1 GCA_023265235.1 Blastocatellia bacterium | reverse complement strand
CTTATGTTGATGAAATCATTGAACAAAGGTTAAGTACTGGAGTACAAATAGCATTATTTATTGATGGAATATCACAATTTCTTACTGACCCACAACAAGGAGAACCTTTACTACAATGGCTACAAGAACTAGCTAAAGAAGCAGTTAATGGTAAATTTAGCTTGATGGTCACATTAGATCAAAATGTTGCTGAAGGCCCATTAAAAAAAGTACTTGCGTCAATACTCAAATATGAATACATTCCTACTAGTACTATAACTAGTATTATTGATCAAAAGATATTTTATAAAACCCCAACACAAAGAAAACAATTAGATAGTTTTTTTGGGGATTTGCGTAAGCGAATGCCTCATTTTTCAGAAACATCTGCTAAATTTGTTCAGCTATACCCACTTCATCCAATAGTATTAAGCCTAGTTCCTGCGATGCGTAATTATGCTCGCTCATTTTCGTTGTTTGGGTTTATTACTGCTGTTTCCTCCCGTGCTTTATTACGTAGGGCGTTTAACTTGGTTTGTGTAGATGAACTCTTTGATAGCTTTGAATTTGACTTGCGTAAACATCCGAGTTTAGCAGAGGCTTTTGCTAGTTATGATTATCTTTTTAGCTATATCCCTAGTATGCAACAACCTCACTCTATGTATGCCAAAATGATGTTAAAAGGATTATTGATATTTTCTCTAGTAGGTAAACTAGTAACAGCAAAGGACTTAGCAAATTCCGTTATGCTCTATGATGAGCGTGACCCACTAACATTTGTAGAGACTCTTAACTCTATTATGGCGCGATTAGCTGCTACTAGCAGTGGGTTAATTGTAAATGCTGATGGCCCAGAGTTAAGTTATAAGTTCTATATCCCAGAAAATAATTCTGTTGCCATGCTTTCTAGTAGCTCCAAAACAACTGAGAATCATCCCAACATACCTACAGAGACCCAAGCTAGAACTATTACTAGGGCTATAGCAAAAGAACGATCTCAAGCAGAACTCAAACCATCAATAATTAGAGAAACTCCTATTGAAGTACAACCACTAATAAATACTAAAGAAATGGTCACGCTACCTTCTTCACCACAAACTAACTCTACAATAGAATCACACCAACACATTATATCTCAAGACCCTTCTAACCTTGCTTCAGTGTCTGGAATTAAAGAGTTTCCTCCTATTCAACAAAAGCTTGATTCTACTTCTAAAAAAATAGAAACGGTTAAACCTTTACCCAGTCAAAAATTTACTAATTCGTCAAAATCTACAACAACCAAAATATTTCGTAACCCACCACCGCCACCAATATTTCAACAAGAATCTATACCAGCAATGCTTCTTAGCTCTGCACCCATAACTAAACCAACAACGGCTCCTTTGTCTTTAGACAAACTAACAATTGCTGTTAGCCAAATTCCTGATGATGATATTAGGTTAGATTGCCTATTAGTATCAGGAGGGAAAAAGTTTTTTAAGGATTGGCCATTTGTTTTTGAAGGTAGTAAATTTCGTGATAGTGCAGAAATTAACCTTAAGTGGCGAGGATCGCTAAGAAAAGGATTATTTAAGTTTGGAAGCGAGACAGAGCTATATAAAGGTGCAGACTCTCAAACTCCTTCTTATGATTATGACTGGCAAATTACTATTTTTCGGGCTTATGCTCCTATGGTTCTGCCACCACCAGCAGAAGTACCTATTACGCTACTACACTGGCAGCCAATATCTCTTAGTAGTTCAGAGCGTTTAGTATTAAAACAACTATTAGTAATTAATGATGGAAATCTAGATTTAGGAGATGAAAAAGAGGTAATAACCTTTAAGACTCAACTAGAAGATCAGCTATACGGTCTCTTTCAACGAGTTTACTTAAAGAGTAGACTTTTAAACAACCAACATATAGATCTAACCCTACCTAATGAAGGAGCATTTCTTAACAGTAATTTAACTAGGCTATTAGACAAATTATTTGCCAAACGCTACCCAGTACATCCTAACTTTGAGGATCTACTTACATTAGAAACCCTTACAGATCTATTACCTTGGTTGTTTCATTCACAAGCCCTACCTAACCCAGATCAAGAGGCAGCATTAGAACAGTTTGCACGCCCACTACATTTAATAGTTTCTCAAGAAGAAATACGTTACAAAATAGCCAGCCCTAAAAAAAACTTTCCTGTTGGGTCAATAGTAAGTCATCTTTGGCAAGCAATAGAACAAAATGAAACTATTACTAAACTAGATGCCTTTAAGTTAGTCAATAAAGAACCTTTTGGTTTGCAAAAACCAGCATTACTACTAGTATTGGCTACTCTGGCTGGTAATGGACATATTGTTCTTCTTGATGAGTTTAACGAACCTATCCATGATAGTGAGGGCTTACGACCAGATGTAGAGTTATCAGACTTTAGTTATGTTCGTCTACTTCAAGGAGGTATTAAACAAGTTAGTTGGAAAACAGTAAAGAAACTTAACCACGAGCCATCAGATTATCAAAACTACACCTTATTAGCAGTTGATGACGATACTACTATTCATATGGTTCTAAAAATAGCAGCCCAAAAACTTAAGTGCCAAATAGAAACAGCAATGGATGGAGTAACAGCTTTGGAAAAACTAGATAACATGTCAGTAGATCTTATTATATCTGACCTGCGTATGCCCAATATGACTGGAGTAGAGTTGTTTCAAAAAATACAAAATAACCCTAAATTAAAAGGGGTTCCTTTTGTAGTACTCTCTTCTATTGATGATGACGAAGAAGTAGCCGCCGCCTTAGAACAAGGTGTAGAAGATTATTGGATTAAGCCATTAAGAGTAAACGAGATTCAAGCAAGGATTAAGCGTTTACTACTACGCCAACCCAGCAAAAACAACCCTGAAGCATTAGCCCAAGTAACATTAAATATTCCTAGCATAAATACTACCGTAAACCCTCTTCTATCATCAGACTTAACAGAATTCCCTAGTAGTAATAAGTCAAGCTCCTTAAACAACCAAAAACTCCTAGACATATTTCAACAGCAAGCAGAAAAAGACATTACCATACTACCTAGCAGGTTTGAACTAGATATAATTAAAGAAAATATCATTAGTAACCCAAGTAAACCTACGAGTACAGAACAACCAACTAAACAGCCTGAAACTAACGCATCTGATAGCTATAACATTTCTACAAACCAACATCCACCTATTCCACATCCGTCTATTCCACATCCGCCCATTCCACATCCACCTATTCCAACCCCTAAAATGCCTGATTTAAAAGTTAATAGTCTTGATACAAAGTCTACGAGTAAGATTGAGAATACTACAACAAATAAGCCTAGTAAAAGTATGCGAAGACCTAGTAAATCAATGGGTAAACCTAGTGGAGATGGCTTAACAATACCTACTCGAACTGATGAATCACCTTCTCTTAGCCAATTACCACAATTTGAGATTCATACTGAAGAAGACAAGCCTAGTCAAAAAATAGTAGCAGAATCAGTTGATACCTCTTTTAATGTAAACCTATCAAATGCTGAAGGTATGTTAATGGAAGTAATGCAACTTTATAATCATTTTTGGGATACATGTCGAAGGGTTGGCAAACCTATATTAATACCAGAATATGAAGAGTTTAAAGAATTGGTAATAACTAAAGCTAATAAGCTAAAAAAACAGTTTCATTGGGATGAAGTAACTTTTATTGTTGTAGTAGAAAGCGACCAAGCTTATGTTGATTGCCAAATAAACAGAACTAGCAATTTTCTAAAAACCCCGCCTAAATTCAGGGTTTTATAGAATGACCTTTTTCTTTAACAAAATTTGTCAAATATATTATGACAACTTTTGTTACATTTATTAGGTTGTTTATAAAACACTATTGGGAACAAGGAAATATTTTTGTAAGTTGATAGAAAATATAAAACATCATATAGGAATAAGCTTGAACTCTTTACCCTTATTTTATTACCAGCAATGCTTGTATTTTGACCTAGTAATCACACCCATTCAAAATACAACTGGCACACCATTTGCCAAGGGTTTCCTGATAATATAAAACCACTCTAACCAATTAGCTTATTTTTATTTAGCCACTCATTGATATTTAATTTGCAAAATTACTATTATGCTAGATATACTACTTTATCTGAACACAGATTTAATAATATTTTGATAAACTCCATTCAAGTTTAAAACTAAACAAATTACGGCATTATGATTTCTTAACTTAGTTTTATAACATTGCTAAAGCGAGGATCTTTATGTCCGAAACAAAAGAGAGTTTTGTCCCTAAAATATTATCAGACTACTATCAAAATAGCCGTACAGGAATACTTACACTTAAGCAAAAATCTATTCATAAAACTATACATATTGAAAATGGTAATATTGTTTTTGCTACTACTAATATAGAAACAGAGCAATTAGGCAAACGCTTACTTGAATGGGGAATATTAACAACAGAGCAACTAGTAGCAACAGATAAATTAGCTCAAGAAAATCGCCGTTTTGGAAAAAGCCTAATAGAACTTGGTTTTTTTCAAGCAGAAGAACTTCCTGAATTATTCTATCGCCAAGCAGCTAAAATTATTTATTCTACTTTTAGTTGGCAACACTTTGATTTTCGTTTTACTCGTTGTGCATTACCAGAATATGAAATTAAAAGCTCTATTTCCATTCCTCAAACCTTAATAGAAGGTATTCGTTATTTAGAAGATATAAGTTTAATCAACCAACATTTAAGTAATTTAGCGGCTCCGTTAAAATTAAACCTACCTCTAGCAGCTATTTATCAAGTTATCAACCCAGACTCTCAAGAAAGATGTTTATTATCTAAATTAGATAACATTGTTTTTAAGACAGAAGAAATATTAAAGCTAACTGATATACCACAAGAGACGATTATTAAAATTTTATGTACACTAAACCTACTTGGAATGTTAAAACAATCTGAAAGGGTACCATCTCTAGGTTTTGCAAACGCACAAATCAATAGCCTATTAGTTGAAACTAAAAAGCCTATTGAAATTACCCCCTCTTCCCAACAATCACAAAACCAACCTGTTACTAAAATAAACACTACCCCTAATCTCTCTTCTAGTATTTTTACGTCTAGCAATGTTAACCCAGCTATACCTACTAATATATTTGATAACATAGCCTTAGACTCCCGTAGTGTTATGATGTTTTGCTATGAAATAGAAACCAAATTACGATCAATTAATAGTGGTGCATCTCTTTATGAAGTATTAGAAGTAGATAATAATGCTAGCTCAGAAGAAATAAATACTTCTTATCAACGTCTTAGCAAGCATTTTCACCCAAACCGCCAACTAGAATTATCTGTATATAACACTGACCTTAGCTCTAACCTACATTATATTAGCACTTCGATTAGTCAAGCATACGAGATATTAAAAAGTAGACAGCCCTTACTTAAAGCTACTCAAAATACCAGTACCACGACTGCTAGTAAAACTACATCATCTACCAGTAACAAAGTACTAAATATACCTAAGCTTGCTCCAAATCTACCCAAGTCGCCAAACCAACAAGAAATTATGGAGTTTTGCTACTTAATAGAGAATAAGTTAAATATGATTCGAGGAGAAGTGACACATTATCAAGTGTTAGAGCTAGAAAGAAGTGCTTCGCGTGAAGTTATCGACCAAGCTTATCATCAGTTAATGTTGAAGTTTGATGTAAAAAAACAAGAAAACCTCTCTGTTTATGGACTTAATATGAGCGGTCAGCTAGAAGAAATCTCTAAAGCTATTCGGCTTGCGGCTGAAGTGCTACGCGATCCTTACAAAAAACAACTCTACGATGAACGGACAGGACTATCACCTAGAAAAACTACAGGTCAATATGCTGCACTTAGTCAACCTAGCCAAATAGACTCAAAACAGCCAATAACGCCCCAAAGCAGTAGAATAGACCCTAAGTACCCTAATCCTTTGACACTACATTCTTCCCCTTTGGGACAAAGTGACGCTAGATATAATACTCTTCAAAACAAAACTATATCTAATCCAGGAATGCCTCCTCTAACAACAGACTCTAAAATGCGTACTCAGCAACCAAATGCTATTAACCCGTTATCAAATAGCACTATTTCTCCTAATCCAGCATTAAATAATTCTTCTACTACAACTAAAATTCCAACTAATACTAATCCAACAGGGATTCCTGCTATTAATAGAAATTCAGGAGTCAGTGATCTAGGACGTTCTAATCCAAATACTAAACCTTCTATTACTATTGATCCCACTCGTAATTCATTACCTAGTTTTACTCCTGTGGCAGCATCAAAAGCTATTGCTAACCCAACACAACCAGCATTAACAGCACTACCAGTACTACCACCAGTACAAACAACTCAACCAGCACAGCCCAACAACTTAGCACCTACAGCAAAAACTATTTCTTCAACACCATTTAGTGAACTGCCTCAAGCCAATAGACCAACACCAGGAGGCAAAGGTAAAACCTTTACTGCAACTGAGTATTACTTAAGATCTATCGAATTATGTGATAAGCAAAAATATACTGACGCAATAGAATCATTGTTGATGGCACTAAAACTTTCCCCTAGGGATGGCGAATATTGGGCACAGTTAGCACGAGCTTATAGCAATATAGAAGGCTATGAAAAAGACACTCTAGCCGCCTACCAAAAAGCTAATGAGTATTCTCCTAGAGAATACAGCTATTTGTTAGAACTAGGTGATTTCCTTCGTAAACATGGTTATAGACAAAAAGCAGCAGAGGTTTATAGCGGAGTATTAACCCTTCGTCCTCAAAATAGCAAAGCACAACTAGCTCTTGCTGAGTTAGCAAGAGAATCAAAGGAAAATGAAAACGAAGATACTAAATCAAAAGGCTTTTGGTCAAAATGGTTAAAACAAAGCTAACCATTTTTTTATAGCACCAATAAAAATCGTCATATTAGGCTTGCCGTTTAGTTTATGTTTCTTTATAATAGCCCCGGTTTTGATAATCTTGACAATCTTGATAATCTTGACAACCTTGGAAAGGTGGCTGAGTGGTTTAAAGCAACGGTCTTGAAAACCGTCGTAGGTTTACGCCTACCGTGAGTTCGAATCTCACCCTTTCCGTATCCTTCAAAGTTTAACCCTTAAAAAATTCTAACCTGACTTAAACCTAACTTTTACTTAAACCTAATAGATCTATTTTGGGAGCTTGATAGTTTTCGAGTTTTTCTAGTAGTTTTTCTGGCTCACTATCTGTAAGTACTAAGGAACGACAATCAACCTTAACAAATTGTTCCTGCACGCTATAATCAATAAACTCAATCAACTTATCATAATAATTACAAACATTTAATAATCCACAAGGCTTAGTATGAATGCTAAGCTGTCCCCAAGTTAATACTTCAAAAAACTCTTCAAATGTCCCAAAACCACCAGGAAGCGCGATAAAGCCGTCTGAAAGCTCTGCCATCAAAGCTTTTCTTTCATGCATTGAATTTACTACTCTTAATTCAGATAGTTTAGGATGAGCAAGTTCTTTTTCAACCATAAAGCTAGGAATAACCCCTATTACTTTTCCACCCTCTTTAAGCACTGCATTGGCTACTTCTCCCATTATTCCTACACTAGAACCACCATAAACTAGGCCAATATTTTTTTTGGCCATTAAATAGCCTAGTTGTTGTGCGACTTTAACATATTCCGCTTTGGCACCTAGGCTTGAACCGCAAAAAACACAAATTCGTTTCATCTTTTATCTTCCGTAAGTATAGTAATCTAAAGCGTATGATTAGACTTTAGTTTTTAGTAGATTAAAAATATTCTTGTAAAAATGGTTTAGGCTGCTCTAAAGCTTTACTTAACCAACTAACCACTGATAATTCATTAACAGTAATTAACCCTAAAAAATAAGCTTTTTCTAAACTTAATGTCCCAGCATAAAGCTGAGAAAAAACATCTATTGATAAACTAATACAAGCCGTCTGTAATGAATCTACCCGCTTTACTTCCATCTTACCATTTAGTAGAGTAATTTGGAAAAGCCCACTATTTTCAGCTATTTGCTCATCTTTAACTAGTAAAACTGCTGTCCCGCTTACATTATTATAATTAGGGCGTGCTTCTAGAGCTTTTTCTAGATCTAACACCCTAAACATATAGCTAAAACCATAGCTACCTGTTTTAGAAACTAGCCCTGCTAATATTGGCTGATCTGCATCACGAGGATCTTTTAAGATATAATGAAACCCTTCATCAACTTGTGCCCAATACCTTACAACAGATATTTGATCAGATATACTACTAAGAAACCCTAGCAACCCTTGATAACTAACGCTATCATCATAGATTAGCTCATGCACAATTACTTCTTGATTAAGCATTTCTCCGTTAGGTTTAAATTCAAAAAGGATATAGCCTGTAATTTTCCCATCTGTTTCATATACCATTAAAATTGTTTCTCGTTTTTGAACACCTTTTAGTTTATTTTGCCAAACTTCTATTGAGCTTTCAGCTAAACAATTATTTTTTTCTACAAAACGCTGATAACACTGGGCTAAACCGTCCAAGTCACTTTCTTGAAAACGTCGAACATGTTTACGTGCTTCATAACTAGGCAAGCTACTAGGATGAAATCGGTACTCAATTAATTCGCCTATTGCGCCCCAACCTAGTTTTTGATAAAAATCAAAACGAAAAGGATAAAGTATTGAAACTAAGTAACCTTGCTCCCGACCTCGCTTTATCGCTTCACAACACAGCCTAAAAGCATATCCACGACGACGAGATTCTAATCTATTAGCAACACCCGCTATCCCTAACATGGGTAGACTTACTCCACCTAACCAAACTGTATAAGGAATAGCACTTAAAGCTACAACTATTTCATTATTTACCTCTGCAACCAATACATCTTTTTCTAGCCTACGCCTAGGATGTTCTAGGTAAAGCTTCTTTCTTTCTTCATAAGAAAAGCCTGATGGAAAAGATTCACAACCCATTTGGGTAAGTATATCTAGATCTGCTTTTGTTGCTGTCCGAATTTTCATGGTAATTTCCCTAGAATAATTACTTATACTTCTTGCAAAGTATTTTGCATATGCTCACGTAAAAACCGTCCTGTATAACAATCTGTTCTTTCTATAATTTCTTCAGGACGACCTTTAGCAACAATATAACCGCCTTGATCGCCCCCCTCAGGGCCTAAGTCAATAATCCAATCTGCTGTTTTGATTACATCCAAATTATGTTCAATAATCACAATTGTCGCACCTGCATCAATTAGCCTACGAAAAGAAGTTAGTAGTTTATTAATATCGTCAAAATGTAGCCCTGTAGTCGGTTCATCAAAAATAAACAAAGTTCGCTCACTAGTTCGCTTTGCTAAATAGGAAGCAAGTTTGACTCTTTGAGCTTCACCACCAGAAAGCGTAGTAGCTGATTGACCTAAGCGTAAGTATCCTAAACCAACATCATCTAGTACCCGAAGTTTATTAGAAATCCGTGGTACACTAGCAAAAAAGCTCATTGCTTCCCTAACAGTCAATTGCAAAACCTCGTAAATATTGCGACTACGGTATTTAACCTCTAGTAAACTAGACTTAAACCTTGTCCCTTTACACTCCTCACAAACTAGCTCAACATCGGCTAGAAATTGCATCTCAACCGTAATAGTTCCATCACCTTGACAAGTTTCACAACGCCCACCAGGAACATTAAAGCTAAAATGGCTAGCATCATAACCATGTGATTTTGCTTCTTTTGTAGCAGCAAATGTTTCTCTGATTACATCATAAACCTTAATATAAGTTACTGGATTAGATCGAGGTGTACGCCCAATAGGAGATTGATCTACTAGGATAATTTCTGATAAAAACTTTCCTCCTTCAATTTGATAACATCCGCCTACTTTTTCTTGCCATTCCCCACGCTCTTTTTTCAACCCAGCATAAAGCACATCATGAACTAAAGTTGACTTACCAGAACCAGAAACCCCTGTAATACAAGTCATTACAGCCAAAGGAATTTCTACATCAATATTTTTTAAGTTATGTTCACTAGCTCCAAAAATAGATAGCTTTTTCTCACCAATAGCGCGACGTAACTTAGGAGTTTTAACTTCTAGCTCACTACGAAGATATTTTGCGGTTAAAGAATTTTCTTGCTTAAGCAATTTTGCCAGTGTGCCTTCAAAAATTATCTCACCCCCAAATTCCCCTGCTCCTAACCCGACATCAATAACATAATCAGCCGCTTTTATCATTGCTATTTCATGCTCTACTACTAGGACAGTGTTACCAATATCACGTAGGTTTTTCAAAATATTAATTAACCGTTCATTATCACGAGGATGAAGACCTATGCTAGGTTCATCTAGAACATACAATGCCCCTACTAAACTTGAACCTAAACTCGTAGCTAATTGGATACGTTGTGCTTCACCGCCAGAAAGCGTGCTTGCAAGCCTATTTAGAGTAAGATATTCTAAGCCTACATCTAGGAGAAAATGCAAGCGTCGACGAACCTCTAAAAGAAGCCTTTCCGCGATTGCCATTTCCATATCTGCTAATAAAAGCTTATCAAAAAATTCTGTGGCTTTACTAACACTTAGTGAAAGTACTTCTGTCAAGCTATGGTTTCCTACTTTTACATTTCGTGCCTCTTGACGTAATCGACCACCACCACAGTCAATACAAAGGCTATAACCTCGATATTTACTCAGCAAAACCCGAATATGTAGTTTATATTTTCTTGTTTCCAGCCAATCAAAAAAGCCTCGAATACCTGTCCATTTAGCTTTTTTATCTCCTTGAATAATTAAATTTTGTTGCTCTAGGGTTAATGCTTGAAATGGAATATTTACTGGAATATTTGCTTGTTTACAAAAATTCTGCAGTTCAAGTAAAGCCCAGTCAAATTGGGCTTTAGACCAAGGTTCAACAGCACCACCAAGTAAACTTAACTGTCGATTAGGAATAACCAAATCTAAATCTACCCCAACAGTATTTCCAAAACCCTGACAAGTAGGACAAGCCCCATAAGAGTTATTAAAAGAAAACAATCTTGGTTCAGGAACAGGATAGACAGTACCACAAGGTTTACACTCAAATTGATCACTAAAATAAAACTGCTGTGCTGGAAAAATTTCATTTCCTAAAGCAAAGATTGTTACTTGACCACTACTAGATTGATAACAGGTTTCTATTGAATCAATTAAGCGTTGTCTAATATCTGGTTTTATCACTAAACGATCTACTAAAACATAAACTCCAATTAAACTAT
>JAHFUF010000089.1:1570-11266 GCA_023265235.1 Blastocatellia bacterium | reverse complement strand
TCTTCTAATAAATGTGTTAAAGCAAGTAAGTGAAACTGCTTTTTTTCTTGCTCTGTAGGTGTTGTGAGTTGTGAGAGTTCTTCAGTCATTAAAAATACCTCTATTAAATCTATCTAAATTAATTTCTAAGTATTAATCAACATTAAATGCAACTGATGTTTCCAAGGCTGAACCAGATTCTAAGTAAAAAACGCTTTCTCCTGTATTCAAACTATTATTTAGCCCCATCCAAGGTTCAACACAAATAAATGGTTTATCTTTTAATCCCCAAATAACAACATGTTTGTAAGGAGGTTCAAAAGTTATTTCAATTGCTCGCCCTAGACCAAAATTACTAAATCTATCTCGATTTTCTTTTACATTATGAAAAGCCCCGTTAACCTCTGGCACTTGCTCAAAATTAACTACTGGTTCAATAGCTTTTTTTGTACCTGTTAAAAAGTCATTATATTCATTAGCAGCAACAAAAAGCTCAACAGCAGATTTTTCAGGAGCAACAAAATAGGGATGAAACCCTGCATAAAAAGGCATTTTTTCTTGTGAAAGGTTTTCATATTTTTGGTCAATTACTAGTCCTTTAGCAGTTATTTTATAAGTTAATCTAACCAAAAAATCAAAAGGATATTGCGCTAGCGTAATATCACTGCTTTTTAGTTCTAAGGAAATACTTGCATGGTTTTCCTGAATATCTTTTTCTACAACCTGCCAAGGCAAGTTACGAGCAAACCCATGTTGCTTCATAGAGTAAGTATTACCATTTATTTGACAATTCCCTCCTGCTAGAGGCCCACAGATAGGAAAAAGTACTGGATTACCGCCACGAATATTTTTACTTGCGTCATTAAGAGTGTCTCTGTCTAAATAAAAAACTGCCTGACCAGCAATTTCAAAACGAGAAATAATAGCACCACGTTCTGGTACAACTTCTAGAAGGTTTCCAGCAGTATCTTGCAATGTATGTATCTGAAAATGATCAAAATGCTGTTGATGAGTAAACATTAGATTTTACCTTTTACCTAAAATTGTTATTGGTCTATCTTAAATATGGGCAAGCGCATAGTAACATTTGGGGATCTTTCATTACCAGTATGATTAATCGTAGTACGTTCTTGTTCAGAACTTATCTCTGCTAACATAGTAGGATCTATATGATCTACAATTTGGAACCTAACTTGAGCCAAACCTAAATGAATAATATCCTTGTGTTGAAGTCTAATAACAGCTTCAGATTTAACATCAATAAACTTTCTATTACCATCTTCTACGCGCTCAATATGTGTTAGGTTAACTCCGCCTGTATCTTCAATATAAAAACTGCCATCTGCTTGATAACTAATCCGTGCATGTTGGCGAGAAACACTATTACAAATGGCTTCTGGATCATCGTTTTGAGCAAAAACAAAATCATTACGTCGTAAAAATCTACCTGTTTTATCATCTATAACTACACGTAGTCGCCCTATATGAGTAGTTTCACGAATCATTAGATAATTATTGCGATAGACTTCAGAATTTAATGCAGTAAGTCTAGCCAGAATGGGCATTTTAGCACGACGAACATGAATAGCAATAATACGTCTTTGGTCTTGGTCAACAATTACATCAGCTAAAGCTAAAGTGTCTTCTATTTTTGGCCAAGTTAGAGTAACTGCACATCTGTTGCTACCAGCAAGTATTGCTGAATGAGTAGGTTTTACTAACTCTACTTCCGCTCGAATTGGCATTAAACACTCTAAGTTAGCTTCTTTAGCCATGCCCATTATTATTTTAGTAAATTCTGGTGCGCAAAAAATTATTTCTAAAGGTTCTATTTTATCTGGTTTATCTTCCAAGACATGCACAGTTAATATATGAGGTAAATACTTACTATCAGCCCAACAAAATTGCTGCAAGCGTATTTGTTCACTAAGTTGGAGCGTGATTTCTTTTGCGTCAATATCATCTACTGATAATTTGGGCTGTGCATTTATAGCACGTTGTAGATATTGTTCAACCTTTTCCAAGTCTTTATTAAGCGGTTGCATAAGTATTCTTTCTTAGGACGATGTAAAGAAACTAAAATTTATTAATTTTTGAAGATTTATCGCAAGCAAGCAACTCTATCTAATACCACAAACATACATTAGCTTCAACAAAAGATATGTATTTAACAAGAAAGAAAATCTTACCCTATTTTTATAGTACCTAGGAAGAAGATAATTTTTTGTGTCTTTAAAAACTAGTTTCTAAGCTTTTTTGAAACTAGTTAAACGAGTTTTTACTAATTCTGCCACAATAGCTTGTGAAACTTGTGCAGCAGTAAAAATTTGATTATAGCGTTGCTGTAAAAAAGGTTGGCTAGAGCGTATTTCTCCTGTAGGCATAATTGATAGACAATCAGCTTCTAATTCTGCTTGATAAAGCAAATCGTGCTTTGCTTTTCCTGTGATCCAGTTTGTTTTCAGTATGTTTTCTAGTGCAGAAATATTACTAGCTGTAGGTTGTAGCAACATTCTTAGCATTGCATCAAAACATTCCTGTTCGTAACGTTTACGTACTTTTGTAAGATAAATATAAAAAACAATTAGCGCGACAATAATTACTACTGCCAGTGCAATAGGTACCCAGAAGTCCATGATATCCTCAGATTTTATTAAACAGTGTTTAGAAATTTTGGTTAGTGTTGCTATTCTAACATCAATATGGGGGAGTTTGGCTATCAGTAATAGGATTTACCACAAATCTTGTTACAGAAAACCCTCTAGTTAAAATTTAGTCTTCTAAGAAAATACTGTAATCTAATTAAAACCTTAACTCGTAGTGGTATTTTTAGCATCTTTTTTTTCTATGCTACATAGATATTATTATAGGCGTCAGGAGGCTTTATGACATTTTTAGCTATACCTTTAGTAATCAGCTTAATTTTCTGCGCTATTGGCTGGTTACGTTATTTCCAAGAACGAAAAAAATATCTGGTAGCACAAACTCTATTATTAGAATTACAAAAGATATCGCTAGGTTGGCAGAAAAAAACTACTGTTTGGGAAGAATCCGCTATGGTTTGGAAAGAAGTAGCTAGAACCTGGCAAAAAACGGCAGAAACTTATCAACATTCAGCAGACGCTTGGAGGGATCTTTACTTAGAAGTTGAAGAAATTAACGAGGAGGAAGAATTTATTAATTAGAACTCGAACCTTTTTTTCATTATTCAGTTTAAAGGTTTAATTTATATTCTATAATAAATAATCCTTATAATATTTTATCGCTGGAGGCGGAAAAAGGTTTTTACAAAAACTTTACCGAAAAATAATGGTACGCATAATAACTTTATTTTTTATAATCCTTTACTGTTCTACAGTAACTTCTGCTCAAAACCTCTCCCAAGCCATTTCTTCACAGCCTCAACCACCGCCTCACCCTCAACCACCATCAGCTATCTTAAACACTCCAACAGAAACCCAAGCAATTGACACTGAGGCTACACTAGTTTCTATAGAAGTACTTGGACTGCGTACAGGATCTTTTTTCAAAAACCCTGTTTTTAGTAAAACTCCTAAAACCTTTTTAGAACAAGCTAGTGATCTTTATAAAGAGGCTCTATTCCAACGCCGACGTTTTGAGGAAACTGGCCAAGCAATAGAAATGGAAAGCCACCGTCTTTACTATCGACGCGATAACTATTCTTATACTAAAGGAATAATTCTTTATAAATTTATGAATGGCCGTATGGATTTTGGTATTTATCGTAAAAACTTTGCCCCTGCTAGTACGCTCCTTACAGGTAAATTAACTCCAGACTTTAATCAAGGAGACTCTAACACAGTGCTATTTCGTAATGGCACAAGGGTTTTCTTTAGCTTACGGGTAAATCTTTCTAATAAGTAGGGAAAGTTTGCAGTTATTTTGTAGATTCTAGGTTAGTTACATTCTTATGCAGCAATAGAGGTTATTTCGTCCTTCCCTTCAATCGTTGCTTGCTCAACAAAACATCGTATTTTGGGAATAATTATTGAAGAAGCTGGAAATGAAACCACCCAACTAATTGCAAATGCCCGCAACCAAAGACTAATAAAATCATTTACCAACCCACGATTAACTAGCGTCATTACTCCAGACATCAACAGTGCCATAACCCCTGATGAAATCAGTGCAAAAATAATTTGCGAATACTTTTCATTTACTCTCATTTTTTGCCCTTAGCTCTTTTTCGTGCTCTAATTTATTTTTCTAATTATTTTAACAGGTTTCTAAAATTAATTGTGATACGCTACGTATCGATTTAGAAAAATACATTATGAGGTAGGCAAATGTCAAGAAAAAGTTCCCAAACAAAATCTTTACAAAACAGCGAACTAACCGAGCCTAAAACTGCTGGACGGAAGCGTTGCCCAATTACCCATCAAAATATTTTAGAAGCTACTAGTGAGCTACTTAGTGAAATTGGATTCAGTAACTTAACAATTGAAGGTATTGCAGCGCGTGCTGGAGTAGGTAAGACAACTATTTATCGCCGCTGGCCAAACAAAGCTAGCCTTGTAATGGATGCATTTTTAGCTGAGACTGCGCCACAATTCCCTTATCCTAATACGGGTTCGGCAATAACAGACATTCGCGAGCAAATGAAATTAGTAGTTAAAGTATTAAATAGCTCTCATGGAAATACAGTAGCCACACTTATTGGAGGGAGCCAAACAGATGCAGAGCTTGCCGAAGCCTTTCGTACACGCTTTTTGGCATTACGACGGGCTGAGTCAAAAGCTATAGTCAAAAAAGGTATTGAGCAAAATGAAATTCCTAGTAGCATTGATGCTGATATGCTACTTGATACTTTATACTCTCCACTTTATTTTCGTTTGTTGATAAAGCATGCACCATTAACAGAAACCTTTGTTGATCAAATAATGGATTTAGTGACAAATGGTCTAACAAATAATGCTTAAATCAACTTTTCCCGCGCTAGCACTTGTTCTAATTTATCCATATTTGGTTCAATAGAAATTGGGCTACCAGCCGCTTGACGAGCCGTTTGTACATCTTTTAAGCCATTACCTGCAATTACGACTAACGCACTTTCCTTAGCTTTAACAACACCTGCTTGCCTAGCTCGTTTTAGCCCCGCTAAAGCTGCTACACCAGCAGGCTCACCAAACACGGCTGCTGACCTAGCAGCAAGTCGCATTGCCTCCAATATTTCTTCATCTGTTATTTGGATCATTTCACCATTAGAATCTTCAATTGCTTTAATCGCTTTACGCCAGTTACGTGGCTCACCTACACAAATACTATCAGCAATAGTTTCAGCACTTGAACTTACCAAATCTGTCTGGTTACGAAAGGCTGTGACTATTGGACTAGCTCCTATGGCTTGAACACCCAACATTTTTGGTAAACGCGGAGTGATGCCAAGTTTGTGCATTTCCCAAATGCCTTTCCAAGCTCCTGCTATTGTGCATCCATCACCTACAGAAAACACCACCCAATTAGGCATATTATCAGACATCTGTTCAGCAATCTCTAACCCAGCAGTCTTTTTACCTTCTACTAAATATGGGTTAACTGCGGCATTGCGGTTATACCAACCCCAACGTTCACAAGCTCTTTGACAAAACCACCAAGCATCTTCATAGCTACCTTGGACACGAATTACTGTAGCACCAAAAATCAAGAGTTGTGTGATTTTTGGTTCTGGGGCACGTTCTGGAACAAAAATAATACTTTTAAGCCCTAAAGCAGCAGAAAAACCCGCTAAAGAGCTAGCAGCATTGCCTGTAGAAGCACATGCAATAATCTTAGCCCCTTGTTCAACCGCTTTTACCACTCCTACAGAACTAGCACGATCCTTAAATGACGCTGTAGGGTTACGTCCATCATCTTTAATATAGACATCTTTTACATCTATTGCTTGAGCAACTCTAGGCGCGTGATAAATAGGAGTCCACCCTACTTGCAAATGTGGCAATGTTACGCTATCAGAAATCGGGAGTAATTCCCTATAACGCCAATGATTATGTTCACGCTCGGCTAAACTAGCTTTGGTTAGCGTTTTTGCAACCAAATCATAGTTATATTCAATGTCCAAAACTCCATCTAGCCCGCAAGTTGGGCAAGTATATTGCTGCTCCAAACCATAAATAGCGTGACATTTTACACAGCGTAATTGGGTGATATGTTGAAGGGTCATTATATTTTTTCCTAGTTTATTTTTTTATCATTCATAATTCCGTGTAGGGGCAGACCTATGTGTCTGCCCTTCTTTATCAAGCAATATTCATGTAATTTATTTTTTCACCATTCATAATCCCATCAAGCAAAGCAGATAAAACATAGTAGTAATAGCTATCAAGATTGTCACCTAGTTTAGCCTCAGCCAGCTTTTCTACTTTTTGAAAAGTATTTGCACGAACATCAAATTCTAAAGATAGCTTTCCATTGGTAAACAGTGCTTGTTGCTGTTCACGCTCAACCTTTAACAAGTAATCTTGTCCTTGAAAACGCCCATAAACACGGTCTTCTTTGTCTGTACGCTCAAAATAACAGCCATCATGTTTATTATGAAGTTGCATTGTGGCTAAAGTACCAAAAAACCGAGGTTTTTCAATGTAGGGGCCGCCATCTTCAGGGCAAAATACATCACAATTGCCACATTCATTACAAAAATCTGCAAAAGTACCAATCTGATGTGTTTTGGTTATTTTTAGCGTCCTACTAGGTAAGGTATTAACTCCTTGTTCATCAACTTGATAAAGAATGCAGTCTACTTCCATAGGTTTTAGTTCGTAAAAAAAATTTGCATCATTAGGACAAACAGGAATGCATTTATCACAATTAATACAATCATAGAGCCACAGTTTTGAACCTATTTTTTTAGGCACAGCAGAGTTTTTCTCTCTGCTATAACGCAAATCAACAGTTGTACGCGGCACAATGGTTTGTGTGTTTAACCAACTTGCACGATGAGTAACTGACGAGTAGAGCGATGTAAGCCAACCTGACAAACTAGCTAACACGCTTGGATGTTGTTCTTGTAGTTTGATTTGTAGCTTTTTTGTATGCTCTACAAAGAAATCTTTTAAGCAAGTAGCTTCATTAAAATTATTTTCAACACTTTGAGACAAACCTTCCGTCCAAGCATTGACTAAAGCTCTTTGTTCATCTGTAAATTGTTGCCATACTTCACCAAGTTTGTTTGGTAATTGCTTAAGCTCTTCCTTAGTAGCTTTTACTCCATTACCTTCTGTTTTAATTACAAAATCATTAATATTATTCGCACCTGTCGTCTTCATTCGTTGAGCTAAACGGCTTAAGTAGCCTGGTAAACGCCCATAACCACCAGGACGCAGCAAATCAGTACAAGTAGTTACTGGTACAAAACCTTGGGCTACACAATCAGGAAAATTAGCTTGTTCTACACCAGCAGAAAATGAAATAGGTAAATCTGGCCCTACAGCTTCACGAAACTTTTTTAATAGATTAAGTGTGATTACGTGTAGTGGTGCCCCTGATAAATACATATCTTGATCGCTAAAGAAACTACGATGGTTACGAACTACCAAAGTGTTAGAGAATTTTACTCCTAGTTTTTTACCTTTTCGCGCAGCTAGTGATCCTAGTCGGTGACAAATATCTAGGGCTTGATCAAATTGTAAGTCTTTATCAAATGCCTCTTTAGTAACCTTAACTTCATGATAGCCAAGCACATCATATAGGAGATGCTCCACTGTTTCTTTACCTAGTAAAGTAGGGTTCACCTTTATAATTGTGTGAATGTTTAGCTCATCAAGCAAAAATTCCACAATTCGCTCAATTTCATTAGCAGGGCAGCCATGAAAGGTAGAAAGTGTTATAGAGTTGCTAATTTTAGGGTTAAAATCTATGTCTCGAAAGTGAGCAAACTCTGGTGGAATTTGGGCGCGAAGCTTTTCGATAATGTCGCTTGCATCACGCATTTTTTCCATCCAATCACGAACTTGAGGCGAGCGAATCCCTGCTAAATCATAACCAACACTCATATCATAAATTGTGTCTCCAGCAGAAGTTTTAGAGCCTGCGGGAATGTCAGCTTGTCTTAGGATTTCAATCAACATTGAGCCAGCAACATATTCTTCTATTGATTGAGACAGCTTTAATTCTTGTGACCATTCAACATTATAGCCAACATTAGTTGCATCAATGCAAGGGCGAGGAATTTTTAGCTCATCATTAATTTGTACAGTCTTTAACTCAATAATTCGTGACCCTGCTAACCAGGAAAGTACAATATTTTGTGCTAGTTGGCTTTGCGGCCCAGCAGCCGGGCCAACAGGTGTAGCGGCATGTAGCCCGTGGAGTTCAACCCCTAAGTCAACGCCTGCATCATTGTGATAAAACTTGTTTTTAGGTAAGTCAAAGATTTTTCCTTCGCGTTCATACTCAAGAAACATTCTTTTAAGCAAACGAGCAAATGCAACAGGGTAAAGTTCTACCAATGATGTTGCCTCCTGAAAAGTTTTTAGATTGGGTATTTAGATTAAAAGCCAATTATATGTAAAGCTTTCGGTTTAGGCAAAGAAATGTTTTCACTTTATGGTTACTAGGTAAAGTCTCTTTACATACATTAATCATCTCATTTCAAAGAAGTTATCTAAAGAACCTGCTAGTTTTGTATATTTCCTATACATCAACAAAATTATTAGCTAAACCTCTATTATTTACCTTCTAGTAGTATTTTAAAAATATATATATATAATTATATGAATTTATGGTATTTATAGACAAGTTTGTCATATAGATAATAATGTTTCCTCTGCTTATATATCCCTAGATAAATCTTAATTGCTTCTTAATATAGTTGGTATAACAATTGCTGCGAATCGTCCGGCCATCTAGAAGCAAAAAGAAGCAAAAAACCTAGCCTCAACCCTAAAATCTTTGCAGCCTATAGTTTGAAGTACCTTTTTATATAAGTATAGCCGCGTTTATTTAATGAAACTAAAAAGCTTAAGTAGAATGTAAACTTTTTATTGATGTTCACTTGTCAAAACTATTTTCTCTAAAAAACGATGAGGTGTATATGTTGAAAAATGCCACACAGCAAGTAGCTTTACTAGTTATCTGTTTTTTATTTTCTGTTTCCGCAGCTTTTGCACAACAACTAAAAATTATTCATATTGATGTTGGTCAAGGAGATTCAACTCTAATTATTGGCCCTACAGGAACTAGTATGCTTTTTGATGCTGGCCCTCCAGGAGAAGGAACAAAACTGCGTCAAGTGCTTGATGCTAATGGAGTAACTTCTCTGAATTATTTTGTTGCTGGGCATTATCATGCAGATCATATTGGTTCAATAGATGAGCTAATAGCAACAGGAATTGGTGTAACAACTGCTAGCTATGATCGTGGAGGTACTTATAGTAGTCAAACTTACACAGACTATGTAAATGCTGTTGGAGCAAAGCGTCAAACCATTACCCTTGGGCAAATTATTAATCTAGGTGGTGGAGTTACGGCAGAATGCGTCGCAGTAGCTGGACAAACTCATAATGGTAATGTAGCTGATGCATCTTCGGATGAAAATTCCCTTTCAGTTGCTTTAGTCATACGTTATGGAACATTTGATTACGTAATTGCTTCTGATATGACTGGCGGTGGTGTAAGTGGTGGTGTGACCAAACCAGATATTGAAACTAAAGTAGCTCCTTATGTTGGAGATGTTGATGTAATGCATGTAGGGCATCATGG
>JAHFUF010000089.1:0-1560 GCA_023265235.1 Blastocatellia bacterium | reverse complement strand
CAATTCTGGATTGACACACTTAAAGCAGAACAATCTGTAATTTCTCTTGCTGATGGTAATACCTATGGCCACCCTACACAAACTGTATTAAATCGCTTAAATGCTTCAACTAACATGATCAATATTTGGCAAACAGAAGCTGGAACAGGAGCAACGGCGAGTAAGGTTCGTGTTGGTGGTGACATTACCTTTGTTACTAATGGTTCTAGTTACACTATTACAGCAACTGGTTATAACCTCACTTATCCAACAGATGGCATCACTAAAGGTACAGGAGGCGGACAAGGTGATTTTTCACTTTCTACTACACTGTCTTCTCAAACCTTAACCTCAGCAGGTGGAACAACTTCCTATACTGTTAATATTGCTAGGACAGGAGGGTTTGTAGCTAATGTTAACCTATCAGTTGGGGGCTTACCCACAGGTGTAACAGCTACTTTTACTCCTCAAAATGCTAGTGGAAACACCTCTACCTTAAGCCTAACTGTCGCTTCTTCTACATTAGCAGGTAGCTATAATTTTACTATTACAGGGACTGGCGGAAGCCCAACACTCACACATACAACGACAGCAACGCTAGTTAAATCAGCACCTGCGCCTGATTTTTCACTCTCGCTTAGCCCATCATCACAAACAGTTGTAGCCGATGGTGGAACAAGCTCCTACACAGTTAATATTAGTCGAATTAACAGTTTTACATCTTCTGTAGCTTTTTCTGCAAGTGCTCTACCTACAGGGGTAACAGCTAGTTTTAATCCTACTAGCACAACAGGTAATACAACTAGTTTAACATTGACCATTGCATCTTCTACTACTGCTGGAACTTACAATTTCACCATTACAGGAACTGGTGGAAGCCCAACACTTACACGCACAACAACAGGGACTCTGGTAAAATCAGCAAGTACTGCTACAGTAGTGATTAACGAAATAGCTTGGAGCGGTTCGGTTTCTTCGCCCAATGATGAGTGGATAGAGCTTTATAATGCTTCTAGTAATGCTATTTCTCTTACAGGATGGAAGATTGTTGATGATGATGGAGCACAGACTTATAACTTATCTGGCACTATTGCAGCTGGAAGTTACTACTTAATCGAACGTGTATCTAATGCAACATCGATAGCTGGTGATTTGGTAGTATCAGGTATGACTTTAGCTAATGCTGGAGACAAACTAGTTTTACAAAATGCAGCAAGCGTAACAGTTGATGCAGTAAACTTATCTGGTGGTAGTTGGTATGCTGGAACTGATAGTAGTGGTTCACCTATATACGCTACGATGGAGCGGGTAAGCGTTAATGTTTCAGGAGATTTAGCTTCAAACTGGAAATCTAATAATGGAGTAACTAGGACAGGTCAAGATAGTAACAATAGTGCAATTAATGGTACTCCAAAAGCCAAAAACAGTGCTACACCATAGGTTTAGCTTGCAAATTAAATTAATATAGGGCAGACGCGGGTCTGCCCTTCTCTATTTAATGGTTTACCCCAGCTAATTCCAGAAGTATCTAAGTGTCTAAATATCTAGCTAGCCTTATCTTCAAGATGACTAACCCTGCTG
>JAHFUF010000672.1 GCA_023265235.1 Blastocatellia bacterium | reverse complement strand
GTCCAATACCGTCGTAATTTTCCAGTCACTATTGCTTATATGCGTGAACCAACAAAGGAAGTAACCTTTGAAATAAACCTATATGAAATGGGTGATGACAAAGACAGCCGACATTCACGCGCAGAAAAAGCAGGTGGTAGAGTAGAAACTACTGTACTAGGTCGTAGGTATGTGCTTTCTGCACCTCGCGGGCTAGAAGGCATTGACTTACTTCAATGGCTAGAAGGTTCTTTTAAGGAAATTTTTCGCCTAGCCTATGCTGTTGGCTAGGCTTTATTTATATTTTTTAATACTATTGACTGGCTGTAGTGCGATTAATAAAAATATCCGCGTCTAACTTAACTTGTAAGCGTGAGCCTGATAATAGCTCAATATCGCGCCCCTTCGCTAGTAATACGCCGCCTAACCCTAAACCAGCACCAATTCCAGCACCAATCCCAGCACCAGCAGCACCACCAGCAATTCCTCCTATCCCAGCACCTACACCAGTTTGAGTAGCAACTGTTCCTACTTTACTTTTGCCTTTTGAAGGGTCTTTAATTTTTCCTTCTCCATCTTCTTCCACAACTTGATCTGTGCGATTAACTACTGAAAATAGAGAAGCATGAAAAGGGATTTTAGTACCATCATCTAAAATTAATTCGTCAAAACCAATTGTAATCGACCCATTATGCCCTTTACGCGCAGCAGGTGCGACACTAATTATATGGCATTTAACATTAGCTGTTGAGGTAAGAACAATTTGATCATTAACAATTACTGGCTCAGATACTCTTACAATAAACTCTTCACCTTTTTTAGCTGTTTTGGAGCTTAAAGACTGATCTAAGTGCAAGTTAATCAAAGTATTTTTAGGAATAGAGTTAGCTTCTGCTTTAGGTGTTGTTTTGGTAGATGAATTGCTGTCATTAGTATTAGAACTACGAGAAAGTGAATTAGGTGCATTGGTGTCACGCGACTTTACTCTCCCAGATTGGGCAGCAACGTTATTAACAAAAAGACTAACAAGTATAAGTGCTAAAGGGAATAAAAAAGCTTTTTTATATAACATAATTTTTGACCTCATTGCAGAAAAAACTTTGAGTTTCAATGATAGGACAGTATCTTAGGCAATGCAATCAGAACACTATGACTGTTCTGGCTTGTTGATAACAGCACGAAGTTTAGTACTAGGAAGAAAACGAAGGGGGTTTTTATTCTTTTGTTGAGGATCTAGGTGATTGCTACTTGGATCAGAGTTGTTACTTAAGAAAAGCTTAAAGGCGCCAAAATCTCCTAGATTAACCTGACCATTTTGTCTTAAGCCTTCAACAATACCACTTAAAATAATATTTATAGCACGTTTGGCTTCTGTTTCATCAACATTAGCAGAGCGTGCTATTTTTTCTATCAAAAGGGGTTTTTTCATAACTCTTTAGAAAGTTTTTATTACCTGTTGCTTAGGTAGTAGTATTGTAGATAATTCATGTACTACACGTCTGGTAGCATCAGGGATAGAAAGCTCGTGCGCTGCATCACTCATTGCTAAACAGTCGCTTTTATTTTCAATTAAATTTCGTAAGATTGGGACAATATCACCAACTTGACATAATCTTAAACCAGCATTATGACTAGCAATTAAATCTGCTGTATTAGACTCCTGAGGCATTGGTTCAGTAATATGATCCATAATAATAGGCAAGCGACAAGCTAAGGCTTCAAAGGTTGTTAACCCACCAATTTTTGACACCATAACATCTGCGGCACGCATTAGGCGTTCCATTTTATCGGAATAGCCTAGGACTTTGACTGGGAAACGTGCAGATAGAGCGATTCTTTCTGCCTCTTCTCTAAGCTTATCATTTTTGCCAGCAAGAAAGATTGCTTGCATTTTAAGGTTGGTATTTACTAAATGGGAAAAGACTTTAGGAATATTGCCTCCGCCTATCCAACCAGCATTGATAAAAACAGTAAATCTATCAGGATCTAATCCTAGTTCTTGACGCATTTCTGTAGGAACTAAGTCATCAACTTTTTGGAATTTAGGATGGATTGGCATTCCACAAATTCGGATTTTTTCTGGACTAACCCCATAAGACATAATTTCTTGTTGTGCTTGCTGATGGGCTACTAAGTAAAGGTGGACATTTTCATTTGCCCAACCTTTCCAGGAATTGCCACAAGGATCTGTAACTACTGTAACTAAAGGGATACGGTCTTGTAGCTTTAAGTCCTGTAACATACGACCAACAGCATATTGCACCATTGGATGTACCGACACAATTACATTAGGGCAAAACCGATCTACTAATTGTCCTACGTATTTACGATAGAAAGGATATAACGAACGATCTAGATTAAATTTATGTATAGCCCAATGATAGTATTTAACATAAGACTGATAATGGCGAAGAAGAAAGTTATAAAACAGAATAGATTGGCGAGTGACTGAGCTTGATTCTTCAATAATTCGCGATATATGAACTAAATAAGAGAGAGGGTCAGAAAACATCCCTAAGCCAGCTTCAATAGCGCGTGCTGCTGAAGTATGACCACCACCACTGTCTGAAGTAAGGATAAGTATTTTCTTTTGTGACATTTATTCGCCTTTCATCACACATTTGCAAAAATTTCCAATTTTACAAATATTAAAATTAAGTTCTTTCAAAAAGTTCTAAAAAATTATCGGCTGTTAACGGGGCGATAGTAGCAATACGCAGATTTTCTTCAGCATGTGCTTTTTGACTCATTCCAACAAGTGCTGTACTAACACCTGGGGTTGAGCGCACAAACTGGATTGAACGTTGCGCATCGGTTTGTAAGCCTGGAAAATGTGTTTGGACATCTTTAGGGAGGTTATGTGCTAGACGTGATTGTAGAATGGATGCAGAAGCCATGATGGTTATTTGATACTCTTTGGCTGCGTCTAGAATACACAGTTTTTGGTTATTAACAGTTTGATTAGCAATGGTAAACGCTTCTGTCATTGCTAAATTATAAGGAAGTTGAATAAAACGGAAATGATGGTTTTCGCCAGCTAAATCCTGAGCAATTTTAACTAGGATGGATAAGTCTAGAAAATCTCTAGCATTTGAAGGGCGACGATAGCCATACCAAGTAGCTGTACCATAAAATGATATCTTTCCTTCTGCTACTTTTTTTTCTAATATCTCAAAAGAGTCCTTAATGCGGCTATAGAATTCTGCTTGGCTTACTTCTTCAAGCTGAGTTTCTGGATTATGTAAATAGTATATATCAATAGCTTCTAACCCAAGGTTTTGTAGGCTTTTATCAAGCTGATTTTCTATGTACCGAGGTGTCATACAATGGCAATCTGCAATGATATCTGATGGAGTAATAATACCGGTATCAATAAACTCTTTTTGACGATATGAATGTGGGTCTGATGCAGATTTAGGATCAAATGGGATAAACCCC
>JAHFUF010000671.1 GCA_023265235.1 Blastocatellia bacterium | reverse complement strand
ATTTCCTTTGGTTACTACCTGCCAGCTTTGCTTACGAGTTCTTTGATAGGGGACTAGCTCGCCTTTTGTATTGGTGATTTTAAACTTTAGGATATTTTTTGCATAATTTTCTATTGTATACCAACCAGGTGTCCAAGTAGGGAGTGAGAGATCTATTTGATCTTGAGAGAGATTTTTAACCTCTGTACGCACATGAAAAAGCTGTTCTTCAACGCTTTCTAATTTAACGTAGTAGTTAATGCTTAGAGATTTAGTTTGGCTAAAGCTAGGAGTTGCGCTAAAAAACACTAAATAAAATAAAACAAAGAAGTAAGTAAAATATCTTATCATTTTGTACCTTTTTGAGAAATGTATTAGCTTGAAAAGTAGGCTTAGGGAAGAGACATTTTAAGAGATGAAAAGATATTATGCTATTGATTGGTGAATAGTTTTGCAGGTTTTAGTCAGGTTCATAAAAATGTAGCCAACTTTGTTGTAACACTAGCTCAAAATGTTAAAGAGCAACATAATAAACAACTATGTCGCTCTTTAGTATTAGCAGTAGACTAACATTTTGATTATTGAGTAATTCCAACTTGAGTTAGTATAAAAGCATAGTTAAAAGCTACTTCGCGAAAACGGTCATAACGACCAGAAGATCCGCCATGTCCTCCTGCTAGATTAATCTTAAGTAATAATAAATTGTTGTCAGTTTTTGTTGCCCTTAGTTTAGCGACATATTTGGCTGGCTCCCAATACATTACTTGGCTATCATTTAGAGAGGTTTTTACCAAAATATTAGGATAAGCCTTTGCTGCAATATTGGTGTAGGGACAATATGATTTCATATAATCATATTCGTTTTTTACTTTTGGATTACCCCATTCTAGAAATTCACCTACAGTTAATGGTAATGACTCATCTAGCATGGTGTTAATTACGTCTACAAAAGGCACCTCGCTAATTGCTGCCTTAAAAAGCTCTGGACGCATATTAACTACTGCGCCAATAAGTAAACCACCTGCGCTACCACCTTGGATTATAAGTCGGTCTTTACTAGTGTATTTTTCAGAGATTAAGTATTCTGCTGCGTTAATAAAGTCAGTAAAAGTGTTACGTTTAAGCATCATTTTGCCTTGATCATGCCAAGTTTGGCCTAAATCGCCACCTCCACGAATATGAGCACGGGCAAAAATTACTCCACGATCAAGTAAACTCAAAAGTGAATAGGAAAAAGTAGTAGGAGTTGCTGCACCATAAGCTCCATATCCCGTTAAATATAGTGGTCTAGAGCCATCTTTTACTAAATTTTTTTTGTAGACTATTGAAATTGGAATGTGTGTTCCATCTGTTGCTATCACATAAATTCTTTCGGAATTGTATTGGGAACTGTCATAACCGCCAACAACTTCATCTTGTTTTAACAACTGACGTTCACGAGTGTCCATGTTGTAGTCAAACACTGAATTTGGGGTGATAAAAGATTGGTAAGCAAATCTAAACACATTAGTATTAAATTCAGCATTTGTATTAGGAGAAGCTCCGTAAATTGGATCAGGGAATTGTATTTGATGAAAACCTCCTGTGCGCAAGTCTGTGATACGCATTTTTTGCAAACCATCTTCACGTTCATAAACAAAGTAATGATTAGCAAAAAACCGAACACCCTCTAAAGTAACAGAGTCTCGGTGGGCAATTATTTCGTGCCAATTTTTTTGATCAGCATCGTTCATAGTAACATTAACTAATCGAAAATTTTTTGCTTCTAGGTTTGTTCTAATATAGAAATTATCTCCACTATGATGATCTGGATAATATTCATGCCCTTCTTGACGAGCTATTAATACTTTCCATTCTCCATTAGGCTGATTGCTTGGTAAATAACGGCATTCTGAGGTAGTCGAACTATTAGAAGCAGTAAAAATATAAGCTTTACTACTTGATTGATAGACTCCTAATCTATAAAGTTCGTCTTTTTCTTCATAAATTAGGTCATCTTTTTCTTGGCCTAGTTGATGGCGATAGAGTTGATTAGAGCGTTTTGTTTGTGCGTCTTCGGTTACATAAAACAAGGTTTTATTATCTGTAGCCCATTGAATAGAGGTAACACGCTCTCTAGTTTCAGGATAAACTTTGCCTGTTTCTAAGTCTTTAATATATAATTTGTACTGTCTAAACCCAGTAGTATCAGTAGAATAAGCTAGTTTTTTTCCATCAGGGCTTATATCAGAAACACCTAAAGACATAAATTTTTGGCCTTTAGCCATTTCATTTAAGTCTAATAGAACCTCTTCTTTATCTTCTTTAGCATTAGTGTTAGCCTGTTTACGGCAAAAAATCCCATATTGTTTTCCTTGTTCCGTGCGGTTGTAGTAAAAATAATTACCATTACGGTAAGGGACTGTAAGATCTGTTTCCTTTATTCTTCCAACAATTTCCTTATAAATATTTTCCTCAAATGTTTCATAAGGCTTCATTATTGAGTCGGTATAAGCATTTTCTGCTTCTAGATAAGAAATAACTTCAGGATTAGTTTTTTCTTTTAACCAATAATAGTCATCTACTCTGGTTTCTCCATGAAGTTTGTCAATTTTAGCTTTTTTCATTGCTATAGGAGGTTTATTTTGTGCCATAGTTAAGCTAAAGCTCCCTGAAATTATTAAAAAAATTACAAAAAGAAAGAGAAAGTTTTTCATAACACGCCCTCTTTTAATTATTATTGATTTGGTGTCTGTAAAATCATAAATGTAGCGGTAGTGTAAGCATAAAGTTTATTGTCGTTATCTAATAATTTGCCTTGTACTACGGCAGTGCGCCCGCCAAAGTGAATAACTTCACCTTCACCACGAAGTAACCCTGTGCTAATGATAATAGGTCTTAGGTAGTTTATTTTAAGTTCTATAGTAGTACAAAATTGTTTTGCTGGTAAAAGAGAATGAATAGCACAAGCCATAGCAGCATCTAATATTGTCGCTGCTACTCCACCATGTACTACATTTCCTGGGTTATAGTGATATTCAGCCGGTTCGATTGTAAAAACAGCTTTCCCTTCACCTGCTTGAACTAGATTAAAATTTAGCAGTTTACTAATAGGAGGGGTATATTTATCGCTAATCATTAGTTTTAAGTATTCTATACCTGGCAAGCTATCAGCAGTTTTAGCAATTTCAGAAGGATCTTCCCAAGTTACTAAGCGGCTGCGGGGGTTATTTAAGTTACTCATAAGTTAATTTTGTGTGCGACTAACCTCAATATTACAATCTGGACAAAACGTTTTTATTATTTGAGTCATTTGTTCAGCCCCTAATTGTCCTACCCAAATTCCTCTAATACTACCGTCAGGCCCAATAGCCATAAGAGTTGGAATACTAGGGGTTTTATAACCAAATTTTTGATCTACTTCTGGCATTACTATAACCTTAAAAGGAATATTTAATTC